>NZ_LBIZ01000112.1:0-280740 GCF_028128665.1 Bradyrhizobium sp. CCBAU 45384 | reverse complement strand
CGCCATCGCCGCTCAGCTCCGCGGGTACCCCGCCGCCTCCAGGATCAAATTTGCCACCTCCTTCGGATGCGACACCAGCGAGAGGTGGCCGGCGTCGAGCTCGATCGTGGTGGCGTTCATGCGCTTGGCGAGGAAGCGTTCGAAATCGGGATTGATGGTGCCGTCGTTCTTCGACACCGCATACCAGCTCGGCTTCGTGTGCCAGGCGGCTTCCGTGGTGCGGCCGGCGAAGATCGAGGCGGCTGTCGGCCATTGCACGGCGAAGAGCTCCTTGGCTTGCTCCGGCTTCACGCCATTGGCGAAATATTTCAGGAAGGCGTCTTCCGAGAGTTTCGTGAAGCCGTCGCGCTCGACGATGCCGGCGCGTGCCGGTCCCGTCGGAAACTGCTTCGACAGCGCGACAAAGTCCTCGGCGGCATCGGGGGCGCGCGCGGCGATGTAGACGAGGCCGGTGACCTTTGGATCGGTGCCGACCTGGCTGATCACGGTGCCGCCCCAGGAATGCGCAACCAGCACGGTCGGGCCATCCTGCTCGGCCAGCACACGCCTGGTGGCCTCGACGGAGTCCGCAAGCGAAGACAGCGGATTCTGCACGGCCGTCACGTGAAGGCCGGCGGCCTGGAGGATCGGGATCACCTCCGACCAGCTCGAACCGTCGGCCCAGGCGCCGTGCACCAGCACGACGTTGCTGGCTTTCACGGTCTGTGGCGTCTGCGCATGAGCAAGGCTGATGGGGGCCGCCAGCAGGCTCGCGGCGACGAAAAGGCTGCGCCAGAAAGTCATGATCATTCTCCGTCTTGTTTTGGGTAGCGATGTCCAAAGGACGGAGCGAGAGGCGGGGGTGTTACGCTGCTCACCTGCCTGTGATGCGGTGCAATACCGTCATCAGATGGGAGACGGCAGCCCAGCAATCGATGTCGTCCTGGTTTTCGCCAGGACGACGCTGAGGAGATGCTGTGCGTAAAGCGCAAAAAACGCCCCGGGGGCACCGGGGCGTTTTCGCAACTTGGAGATCGCACGTGCGCCTTACGCGGCGACCGAGCTCTCGATCACCTGCGCCTTGGCAGCGCCGGTGTTGATCGCGATCTGGCGCGGCTTCTTGGCTTCGGGGATCTCGCGCACGAGGTCGACGTGAAGCAGGCCGTTCTCGAGCGAGGCGTCCTTCACCTGCACGAAGTCGGCAAGCTGGAAGGCGCGCTCGAAGGCGCGGGCGGCGATGCCGCGATAGAGCACCTCGGACTTCGAGTTCTCGTTGGCGACTTTCTCGCCCTTGATCGTCAGCGTGTTTTCCTTCGCGACGATGGAGAGCTCATCCTTGGAGAAGCCCGAGACCGCAACGCTGATGCGGTAGGCGTTCTCGCCGGTGCGCTCGATGTTGTAGGGGGGATAACCGGGGCTGCCGTCAGTGCCTGCCTGGTCGAGCAGGTTGAAGAGGCGGTCGAAGCCGACGGTGGAACGATAGAACGGGGTGAGATCGTAGCTACGCATGGTCAAGTCCTCCATTGAGCGACTGTTGGTAACCCGCCCGCCAATCGGGCCGGGCTTAGTCTGTGTGCAGCCTGATGTTCCGGTTCCGAAACACTGGTAGCGGCCTGCACTGAAATGATATGGGTGGGTCCAGACGGCGTTCAAGAGGGCGGAATCAGCGCCTTTTCGACGCTCCCGCCCCTTGATCTCAAGCACTTGAGGACAGCACTTGGCGCCCACGCACTCCCGATCATGACGCTGGTTTCGATTCCGTCCAACCCCGTTCCCGAAGACGTCGTCAGCGGCACCATCAAGACCTCGGATGGCGTCGAGCTGCGCTTTGCGCGCTGGGCGCCGCCGGCGAACCGCAAGGGCACGGTCTGCGTCTTCACCGGGCGCAGCGAGCAGATCGAGAAATATTTCGAGACCGTGCGCGATCTGCGCGACCGCGGTTTTGCGGTGGCGATGATCGACTGGCGCGGGCAGGGGCATTCCGCGCGGCGTCTGCGCGATCCGCGCAAGGGCTATGTGCGCAACTTCTCCGACTACGAGATCGACGTCGAAGCCTTCGTGCAGCAGGTGGTGCTGCCGGACTGTCCGCCGCCGTTCTTCGCGCTGGCCCATTCCATGGGCGGCGCGGTGCTGCTGCGGCTGGCGCATGCGGGCAAGCGCTGGTTCGATCGTATGGTGCTGACCGCGCCGATGATCGACCTGCCGGGGCGAGCCACCTCGTTTCCGGTGCGGGCGCTGTTGAAGACGATGCGCATGCTGGGACGGGGCGGCGCCTACGTTCCCGGCGGCAGCGATCACCTCACCGGGCTGTCACCTTTCATCAACAATCCGCTGACCAGCGATCCCGTGCGCTATGCGCGCAATGCCGCGATCCTCGAGGAGGACCCGACGCTGGGCCTGGCGTCACCGACGGTCGCCTGGGCCGATACCGCCTTTCGCGCCATGCACACCTTCAAGGGCATCAACTACCCCTCCGAGATCCGCCAGCCGATCCTGATGCTGGCGGCCTCCAACGACGCCGTGGTCTCGACCGCCGCGATCGAGGAGTTCGCCTACCATTTGCGCGCCGGCTCGCATCTGGTGATCGCGGGTTCCAAGCACGAGATCCTCCAGGAGCAGGACCGCTACCGCTCCCAGTTCTGGGCCGCGTTCGACGCCTTCGTGCCGGGCACGCCGCTGTTCAAGTGAGGAGACTCGGACGCATCTTGCGCCACTGATCGTTCCACAAACTCTGTCATGCCCGGGCTTGTCCCGGGCATCCACGTTCTTCGTGCCTCAGCAAAGGACGTGGATTGCCGGGACAAGCCCGGCCATGACGGCGTTGTTTCTGCTCACAGCGTCTTCAGATACTCGATCAGATCGTAGCGCTCTTGCTCCCTCAGCACGCGGCCGATGGTGCCGTCCTTGCCGGGACCCGGCGTGCCATCGAACGAGTGGCCGGCATTGCTGTTGCCGACCAGGTCGGTGCCGTCGGCAGCTCGCGTCGAGAAGCGCGACTGCCCGGTCTTGCAGCTCTCGCCGTCGGTGACGGCGAACCCGACCTGCTTCGGATCGTAGTCGCGGCCACCGCCCATGCAGAACGACTTGGGACGTTCGGCTGCGGGGCTCAGCATCCAGTAGAGCGACGGCACCGATCCGTTGTGCAGGTAAGGCGCGGTGGCCCACACGCCGTTGAGCGGTCGCGCGCGATACCACGGCCCCGGCTCGTTCTTCTCGGCAGGCTGCGGACCGGGATTGGGGCAATTCTTTCGCGCACCCCACCAGATATTCTGGACCTTCGGGGCGATCTTGGCGTCGTCCATTGCCTTGCGGCTGACGATGTCGACGAGCACCATCAGGCCAAGCGCGTACGGCATGTCGGTCGAGGAGACATCCGGCAGGTTGCAGTTCCACCAGCCATTGAGATTCTGCGTGGGATCGAGCTTGAGAAAGCCCGGCACCTGAACCGTGCGGGTTGCCAACACGCTGGCCTGAGACGGATCGGTCCCCATGCCTTTGGCGCTCTTCTGCACCTCGTTCAGGAATTTGTCGTCGCCGATGCTCTGCCAGCGGTCCGAGGACCAGATGCTCTGTTGCGGAAATTCGGTGTCGAACACGGGATCGTTGACCGGACCGAGATGGCATTCGACGCAGATGTCCGCATAGAGCTTGCGGCCGCGTTTGACTCGGTCGCCATCGATCTTCCAGGCATCGTCGCCGAAGATGTCCGAGGGCCATTTCGGCGATGTCAGTCCGGAGAGCTGCTTCTTCGGATAGGGCGCCGATCCTTTCAGCAGATCCTCGATCCAGTTCAGATTCTTGATGTCGATCGACGAGCGGAACAGCGCGTCCTTGGGCGTGGCGTCGGAGAGATTCAACAGCGCGGTCACGCCCAGTGCTTCGCCGGCGTTGCGGATCAGCGGCTGCTCGATGGAGGCGTCATACTGGGCATATTTGAGCCAGGGCACGGTCCAGATCGGCGGGAAGCTCACCGGTGCGTCCCTGGCGTGCAGATTCTTCTCGAAGCCGCTGAGGCCGCTGAGCGTCATGTCCTGGGAGAAGACCTGATTGCCGATGCGATTGAGCGCATCGAGGCGGCCATATCCTTCCTCGGTGTCCTGCTGTGGCTCGTCTCGCCTCGTCTTCTCGTTGAACCTCGTCTTGCCTTCGATGGTTTTGGCGTAGGTCTTCTCCCAGTCGACCAGGAAGGTGCCGATCGCGCTCAGCTTCTGCTTCAGCGCATCGCGGTCCGCATCGCTGGCGGAGGGGCCGAGCACGCGATCGGCAAAGCGCCTGAAGCGACCCGGCACATAGAGCGTGTAGGCGATCGACAGGCCGGTCGTGACCTCGAGCTTCCTGAGGTCGGTCATCGCCGGGCCGCCGTCGAAGCGGATGTCGATGCCCTTGTAGTGGATCTGTCCGGTGTGGCAGGCGGCGCAGGTGAGGCCGATCCGGTCCTCGCCGATCTTGCCGGTCGCAGGATCAGGCACGCCGGTCATGCGCGCAAAGCCGACGGGCAGGCCGTCGACGTTTTCAACCTGCTTGCCCCAATTGACCGGCGGATCCCACAGCCGCGCCGGCACCGGCTTGGTCTTGTCATAGACATTGGCATAGCCGAAGCGGCGCAGCGTCGCCTCATCGGTGTTGAGCGTCTGCGGGCTCGGGATGAAGCCGAAGCGCTGCAGATGGCCGCTGTCGTGCAGCATGCCGGGCTTTGCGAAGAAATGCAGCCGCGGCTGCTCCAGCGCCATGAACCAGCTATAGGGCACCGGGAAGGTCGCGGTGCCCTGGCTGGCGTGATGAAACCAGTGCCGGTCCTCCAGCGCCCAGTTTTGCTCGAGCCAGTACGCGGCGCGGGGTTCGACGTGCCGGGGTAATGGCGGCGCCACCAGATTGCCGAGGATGCCGGGCAGCATCGGCTGGAATTGATCGGGAAAGCGCAGCGCCACGATGCCAAAGACGAGGAGAGCGGCAACGAGGCCGCCGACGGCACGCAAGATCAGTGAAGGCGGGCGGACCGGCTGGCTGACCATGCGCTGGGTGACCCTCTCAGGGAATTTGCGCTCGTTGAACAATGTCCTTACCTCGGCCACGCTGAGATAGCGGTCGTCACCCTGACCCTTGCCCATGATCCTGAGCAGGATCGGCCATTCGAACTTCATCAGGAGCGGGTAGTACCAGCGTGCCTGATTGCCGGCGCGCTTGAGATTGTCGTTCATGAAGGTCCGGATCTGCGAGGCGTTGAGGCCGGTCTCGCTGCCGCCAGCGGGATCGGCATAGGTGCTGCCGAACCCGGCGAGCCGCGCGATCTGGTCCTCGTTGACCGTCCCGTCGACGCCGAGGATGCGCGAGCCGGCACCGAGCTTGTCGAGCGGGCCGCCGCGCAAGCGGTTGAGTTGCGCGCCCCAGAAGAGGCTTTGCAGGATGTGACAGGCGCCGTTGGCGATCAGCGCGACGCCGCGGACCTGGATGCGGGCCGAGGTCTTCTTCAGCCCGGTCTCGCCGCTTGCATTTGCGATGGTCTGCGACAGCGTCCGCAGCCGCACGGTGCCGCCGTCGACAAAGCCTTCGCCGACGAGGCCACGCAGGAAAGGGCAGGGATTGTTCGGCGAGACCTGAATCGAGGGGTCGAAGGGGGGCTTCGAGACGGGGTCGTTCATGGCCCAAGATCCTGAAAACAGCGAATCGCGAAATAGGGACGCGCCGATACAGCGCGGAAAAGTCCTAACAAACCGACAGCAACCTATACTACTTCAACGTGTGGGGAAGTGTGGCCGAATTCACTGTCATGTCAAAAAAGCCGGAGGCGCGATCGCAGCTCGGCCTCAGGATTCGGCGGCGCGTCTGACGTCGCTCTGGACCAGCGTCAGCTTGCTGGCCGGTACGCCCGCCTTCAAGAGCCCGTCGCGGTAGTGCGCGACGTCCTCGGGCCGCTTCCAGTGAAAATTCCGCAAATGGCGGTCGACATTCAGCGTCGGGTAATTGCGCATCAATACGCCTGTCGCCTCGCTCGCATCAGCGGTCCGGCCCATCTGCGCCAGCGCCGCGGCGCTGATCGCCAGAGCCTGCATATGGTTCGGGTTGATGTAGAGCTGCTCGCGGGCCCAGGACAGGGTCGCGTCATACTGGCGGAGGAGATAATGGCTGAAGGCGTTCAGCGCCGCCCATTGATAGCGCGGGTCGCTGTTGTCGCGCTGGGCGGCCATCGAGAACAGCTCGATCGCCTGGCGGTGCTCGCCGACCATGAAATGGCAGATGCCGAGCACGCCGCGCGCGCCCATGTCGTAGGGGTTGAGCGCGACCGCGCGCTTGGCGGCGTCCATCGCTGCCTCGTGATGCCCCTCCATCGCATGCGCCCAGGACAGGATCGAGAACGCGAACGAGGAGCGCGGGTCGAGCCGCACGCTGGTTTCGGCGAGGTTCATCGCCTCGGCCCACATCTCGCGCGTGCCCTTGACCCAGCCGAACTGGATGCTCTGGATCTGGATCGTGGCGAGATAGGCATGCGCGATCGACAGCTTGGGATCGAGCGCGATCGCTTCCCTGAATAGCGCGACCGCGGTGGCCAGGTCTTCCTTGGTCTGCCGGTAGTAATGCGACAGCCCTTTCAGGAAGCGATCCCAGGCCGTGACGTCGTTGGTCGGGCGCGCCGGCGCGGAGGCCTCGGCGCGGACGATCTCGGTGGCGATGGCTGCGGACAGATTGGTCGTGATCTCGTCCTGCATGGCGAAGAGGTCGCCGATGTCGCGGTCGTAGCGGCCGGTCCAGAGCTGCTCGCCGGTCTCCGGCGCGATCAGCTCGGCGGTGACGCGGATCTTGGCGCCGGCGCGCCGCACCGAGCCCTGGATCAGATAGGTGGCATCGATCTCGCGCGCGATCACGCGGGTGCTCGCGTTCTTGCCTTTGAAGGCGAACGTCGAGTTGCGGCTCAGCACGCGGTAGAAGGACTGCAGCGACAGCGCGTGGATCAGGTCCTCGGTCAGGCCGTCGGAGAAATATTCGTCCTGGGAGTCGCTGAGATTGGCAAACGGCAGCACGCCGACGATGGCGGTGCGGTAGGCTTGCGACAGCGTCGAGCCTTCCTTCAGCTCCGGCGCGAGCGCGGCGGCGCCGTCAGGCGTCCAGGTCCAGACCCCGACCGGATCCTTGATGTTCTTGAAGCGGTGGTTGCCGCCATCGACCAGCGGCACGGTGAGATGCTTGCTGGCCTCGCTGTAGGCCTTGGCCGAGATCGCGAACCCGCCGGGGCTCGCCACCGATTCGAGGCGGACGGCGATGTTGACGTCGTCGCCGAACACCTCGTCCTCGTCGGCGATGACGTCACCCATGTGGATGCCGAGCCGGAACTGCATGGCGCGGTCGGCAGGCAGATGACGGTTGCGCTCCACCATCAGCAGCTGCATCGCGATCGCAGCCTCGGTGGCGCCGACGATGGAGGGGAATTCCAGCAGGAAGCCGTCGCCGGTGTTTTTCACGACACGGCCGCCGTGGTTGAGAATGATGGGATGGATCGCGTTGCGATGGGCCTTGAAGGCGGCATGGGTACCGGCCTCGTCACTGCCCATCATCCGGGAATAGCCGGCGACATCGGCGCAGACGATGGCGGCCAGACGTCTTTCCATATCCTCGGAGCTCCAAGGGAAAGGGCCCAGCCACTTGCGCGGCGGCAGCCCGCGAATCCCGCATTTCAAGAACTGGGCCTTTATAGAGCAGATGATGCCCAGATAAAGCAGATGATGCCCAGCGAAAGTATGATCCGCATTGCAAATTGATGCAAATCCTGACCATTTCCGATGCTGGACGGCGGGGTGCGAACGGACTAAGGCCAGTCCCTTGGGACGGACCTGCCGGGCGGCGAGGACCTTTTGATGCTGGGCATTCACGAAATCTGGCTCTTTGTCCTGTCGGGCGTGCTGCTCAACATCACGCCGGGGCCCGATACGGTCTATGTGATCGGCCGCAGCATGCAGATGGGCTGGCGCGGCGGCGCGGCCGCCGCCTTCGGCATCAGTTGCGGCTGCTTTTTCCATGTCGTGGGCGCGGCGATCGGCCTTTCCGCGCTTTTGATGGCCTCATCGACCGCGTTCGGGGTGCTGAAGCTGGTCGGCGCGGCCTATCTGGTTCTGACTGGTCTTCAGATGCTGTGGTCGCGGCCGCGGCTTTTGGCGGTCAAGGACGAGGCGGAGCGCAGCTCGCTGCGGCGGGTCTTCCTCCAGGGCGTCTTCACCAACGCGCTCAATCCCAAGGTCGCGCTGTTCTTCCTGGCCTTCCTGCCTCAATTCGTCGCAGCCGACGCGCCGCACAAGCCGCTCGCTTTCCTGACGCTCGGCCTGATCTTCATCTTCACGGGCACGCTATGGTGCCTGGTGCTGGCGGCGTTCGCGGCGAAGGCCGCTCACCGGCTGCGGCGGTCCGAGGGTGTGATCGCCTGGGTCAACCGTGCACTCGGCGGCCTCTTCATCTATCTCGGCATCCGCGTCGCCATGCTGGAGACGCGGTAGCTTTCGCTGCCAACGACCAGCACGGACCCTGTAGGGTGGGCAAAGGCGTGCCAGCGCCGTGCCCACCATCGCCCTCGATCGCGAAAAATGCGTGGGCACGCTTCCGCCTTCGCTCTTCGAGCTGCGGCGAAAGCTTTGCCCACCCTACGGATTTGTGCCTTACGCCAATTCCTTCAGCAGCGCGCTGCCGGCGAGGTAAACGCCGAGCAGGATCATCGCGACCAAAAACCAGCGGCGAAATGCCTCCGCCGGCATCCGCTGCCGCACTGACTGGCCGACATACATGCCGGCAAAGGCCATCGTCATGGCCACAGTGCCCGGCACGGCATTGGCTGGCGTCAGCAATCCGCCCGCGGTGAGGTTGAAGGCGAGCGCCAGCGTCGCGGTGGTGAAGAACACGCCGAGGGCCTGCACCAGCTCGTCCTTCTCCATCCCGATCGCCTGCATGAACGGCATCGAGGGGATCACCTGCACACCCGTCGAGGCCGAGATCACGCCGGTGACGACGCCGACCACGCCGCCGACCCATTTCTCGTTCCGCGGGGCGATGTGGAACTTGAATTTGCTGAGGTCAATAAGGGCATAGATCACCAGCAGGACGCCGAGCACCACGGTGCCGTAGCGCGCATGGGGGCCGGTCAGCGCGCCGGCGTTGAGCCAGCATCCGATCACGGTGCCGATCATCAGCGGCCACAGGCGCCTGAGGATGTCGCGCAAATACGGGCCGACAAAGGTCTGCCAGATGTTGGTGACGATGGCGGGCACGATCACGATTGCGATCGCGCGACTCGGCGCCATGTTCACCGCAAGCAGGCCCATCGACACCGTCGGCAGGCCGAGCCCGACGACGCCCTTGACGAATCCGGCAACCAGGAAGACGGCGGCGATGAGAATGAGGAGTGGGTCAATCATGGGGTCACATTGACCGAAGCGGCGCGCGGGCACAATCTGGAGGTTATGGAGATAGCCTTCGCTAGGAGCGAAGGCTGATTTTGGAGGAAAGGACCCGTGCGTTTCGACCTCGTCGACCTCCAGCTCTTCATCGCGGTCGCCGACCAGCGCAGCATCACTCGCGGCGCCGAACGGTCGCATCTGGCGCTAGCATCCGGCAGCGCGCGCATAAAAGGGCTCGAGGACGCGCTCGGCGTCGCGCTGCTCAAGCGCGGACGGCGCGGCGTGGAGCTGACCGCGGCGGGCGAAAGCCTGCTCGATCATGCCAGGCTCGTGATCCACCAGGTCGACGCCATGCGCGGCGATCTCGCCGGCTTTGCCAGCGGCGTGCGCGCCAGCGTGCACTTCCTCGCCAACACCTCAGGTCTCTCGGAGCATCTGCCGAAGGCGCTCGCCGGCTTCCTGCGCGAGCATCGTGATGTCGCGATCGACATCGAGGAGCGCGAGAGCACCGACATCGCGGCCGCGATCACCGCCGGCGCTGCCGATCTCGGCTTTGCCGCGGAGCACGCGCTGCCCGATCATATCGAGCGCTTCGTGTTCAGCGAGGACCGCCTGACGCTGGTGACGTCGAAACGCGGCCCGTTCGCCGGCCGCCGCCAGATCGATTTCCAGGAGGCGGGCTCTTGCGAGTTCGTCGGCCTTACCAGTGCCACCGCGCTGCAGATGCACATTTCAAAGCACGCCGCGCGGCTCGGTATGCGCCCGCATTTCCGCGCGCGCCTGCGTGACTTCGACGCGATCTGCCGGCTGGTCTCGGCCGATGTCGGCGTCGCCGTGGTGCCCGAAGCCGCCGCCCGCCGCTGTGCCAAGCTGATGCCGCTCGCCATAGTCCGCCTGCGCGACGCCTTCGCCAACCGCAAGCTCGTGATCTGCGCGCGCAGCTTCAAGGCGCTGCCGCGCCCGGCCAAGATGCTGGTGGAGCATTTAAGGGGCGAGGCGGTGTGAGGTGGCTCGAGAGATCGTCATGCCCGGGCTTGTCCCGGGCATCCACGTTTTTTAGTGCGGCTTGGAAAGACATGGATGGCCGGGACAAGCCCGGCCATGACGGTGTAGCAACGGCGCGGCCTACTTCGCCGTCTCCACGCCTGCGTCCTTGATCACCTTCGCCCACTTCTTGGTCTCATCCGCGATGAAGGCGCGAAAATGCTCCGGCTCGTCGCCAACAAGCGTTGCGCCCTGCTGGGCGAGCTTCTCCTTCACTGCGGGATCCGCCATCGCCTTGGTCGCGAGGTCATGCAGCGCGGCGACGATCTCTTTCGGCGTGCCCTTGGGCGCGACCATGCCGTACCAGTTCTCGATGCGCAGATCGGGAAAGCCGGCTTCCTTCGTGGTCGGCACCTCCGGCGCCGTGGGTGTGCGCTCGGCGGAGCCGACCGCCATCGGCCGCAGCGCGCCGGCCTTGACCTGCGGCAGCAGCGCCGGGAGATCGAGGAATGTCATCTGCACCTGCTGGCCCAAGAGATCGTTCACCGCCGGCGCGGCGCCGCGATAGGGCACGTGCACGATGTCGATCCTGGCCGTCAGCTTGAACAATTCGCCGGCGAGGTGTGGCAGGCTGCCGGGTCCGGTCGAGGCGAAGTTGAGTTTTCCGGGCTGCGCTTTCGCGAGCGCAATCAATTCGCCGAGGTCCTTTGCCGGCACGTTGCTGGCGACGACGAGCATTTCCGGCACGGTCGCAACCAGGGTTATCGGCGTAAGATCGGTGAGCGTGTCGTAGGCGACCTTCTCCATGCTCGGGCTGATCGCGAGCGCGCCGGCGCTGGTGATCGCGATGGTGTAGCCGTCGGGCGCGGCCTTGGCCACCGCATCGGTCCCGAGCACGCCGCCCTGGCCGCCGCGATTGTCGATCAGCACCGGCTGGCCTGAGAGTTCCGACATGCGCTGGCCGATCACGCGGGCGATGATGTCGTTGGGGCCGCCGGCCGGGAACGGCACGATCAGCTTGATCGGTTTCGCCGGAAAATTCTGGGCGGAGGCGAGGGTCGGAAACAGAAGCAGGATCGAGAGGAGGAGCTTACGCCAATTTGTCATGCAAGCCCCTCGCTCGCCTACGCATTGAGCAACTTCAGTGCTTCTTCGTGAACTCTTGCATCGCCCGCCGCGACGATGCGGCCGCCGCCTTGGGCCGGCTTGCCTTCCCAGGTGGTGACGACGCCGCCGGCGCCGGTCACGATCGGGATCAGCGCAGCGATGTCATAAGGCTTCAGCTCGGTCTCGACCACGAGATCGACATGGCCGGCGGCCAGCATGCAATAGGAATAGCAATCGCCGCCATAACGCGACAGCCGCGCACCCTGCTCGATGCGGCCGAAAATGGCGCGGTCGCGCTCGTTCATCAGCAAGGGAGAGGTGGTGTAGGTCGTCGCCTCCGACAGCGAGGCGCAGCGGCGGACCTGCAGCCGGCGTTCACTGGTGGGGCCTTTGTAATTGGCCGAGCCGTTGTCGCCGGAAAAGCGCTCGCCGATGAAGGGCTGGTGCATCATGCCGTAAACCGGCGTGCCCTTGTGCAGAAGCGCGATCAGCGTGCCCCAGATCGGAAAGCCGCCGATGAAGGACTTGGTGCCGTCGATAGGGTCGAGCACCCAGACATAGTCGGCGTCCTCGCGCTCATTGCCGAATTCCTCGCCGACGATGCCGTGCTGGGGGAAGCTCGCCTTGATCAGCCGTCGCATCACCGCCTCGGCGGCGCGATCGGCCTCGGTCACCGGATCGAAATCCTTGGTCTTGCTCTTGTCGTCGATCGACAGCGAGGTGCGGAAGAACGGCAGGATGGTCTCGCCGGATGCAGTGGCGAGCCGTCCGATGAAGGCTGAGAAATCGATCACCGTCACGGCGCATCCTCAAAACGAAAGTTGGCTGAAGCTCGCATCTGCCTAGCTCAATTCGCCGCTTGCGTGCAGCGCTGTCTTGATTTGCACCCTGGTATTTTGGGTCCGGCGACTGGTTGGCCCAGCAAGCTAAATAGTCAGACGATTGGCGAGCCATCTGCTGGCCAAATATCGATCATTGAGTTGAAAACTTAGTTCCGAACATGCCTTGTTCGTATGCAAATGACTATCAACCCATTGAATTTCCTTATCAAAGAAACTGAATCTGGGTTTCTCTGGGAGCAACTGAGCCATGTGTTTTTGCATGGGAAACGGCTCAAAAGCCCTTGCACTTTGTGCGGCGCGGCCGCATATTGTTGCGGTGCGGTAGCGCTTCTCGCGTTACCGCTGCCCTCCTTGGGCGTTTCCTCCCTAGACTTGGGCCGCTTGCGTCATTCGCGAGCGGCCCTTTTTTCTTGTCTGTCTGTTTTCAGTTTGGCGCGCGATCCCGAGCCAAACGCAAACGCCTTCGCGTCAATCGCAGGCAAGGTGATCGTTCGAGCCGGCGCGTCTATTCCGCCGCGGCCTGGAACGGGCCGAGATCGCCGAACGGGATCGTGGTCGCCAGCACCTCGGCGAGAACGCCGAAATCGCGCGCCACTTGCGCAAAGCGCGTGCTGCGCTCGCGGCGGCGCTCATCCATGTAGATCGCGCGGTTGAACTCGAGCTGCACGGCATGCAGGCCGCTTGCAGGGTTGCCGTAGTGCTCGGTGATGAACCCGCCGGCATAGGGCTTGTTACGGCCGATCGAATAGCCGAGCCCCGTCATGGTCTCCTCGACGCGGTCGGGCAGCAGCGGCGTGCAGCTCGTGCCGTAGCGGTCGCCGATCACGACGTCGGGTCGGCGCGGCTCGTCCCTGCTGACGCCGACCGAGGGCATCGAGTGGCAGTCGACCAGCACCACGGTGCCGAACATCTGGTGCACCTTGTTGATCAGCCGGCGCAGCGCGCGGTGGTAGGGCTTGTACAGCGTCTCGATCCGCGCCAGCGCGTCGTCGACCGCGATGCGGTCGCGATAGATCTCCTGGCCGTCGCCGACCACGCGCGGAATCGTGCCTAATCCGCCGGCGACCCGCATCGAGCGGGTGTTGGCGAAGCTCGGCAGGCGGCCGGTGAACATGCGGGGATCGAGCTCATAGGGCTCTCTGTTGACGTCGACATAGGAGCGGGGAAAGTTGACCCGCACGGTCGGAAAGCCGCGTGCGCTCAAATGGCCGATCAGCTCGTCCATGAAGGAGTCTTCCGAGCGCCGCAGCGTCGGCAGGTCGATCCGGGATGCGTTCAGGAATTCGTCCGGGTAGGTCGAGCCGGAATGGGGCGAGTTGAAGATAACAGGCGCGCGCCACTCGGCGGGCTCCACGATCTCGAAGGCTGGCGACTCCGCGCCGTCAAACCGGGTCATCTTCTCAGGCTTCGTCCCTTCACGCCGCACGATCCAGCATGGGTCCAGATCGGGTGATTCGGCCGATCGAGCGGCTCTTATGTGTCGCCATTGTCCGGAATCGCAACCATTCTGCCAAGCGAAAAAGCGTGATCCGCGCTGGAACATGTCTTAACCGTGTGGGCGGGCAGGCATGGATGCGTGGGCGCACCGGAATTGATTCGTCGCCCGTTCCGGTTCACAACACCCCTCGCAGTGCGAGCCCAGAGGGTTAAGATTTTCACCCCAAATTTACCCTCTGTCGGGCTTAGTAACCTCTGCATATCCTCTGGGGATCGACGTTCCGCCCATGCCAAAAATCCTGCTCGCCGAAGACGACAACGACATGCGCCGTTTCCTGGTCAAGGCGCTGGAAAACGCCGGTTTTCAGGTCTCGTCCCATGACAACGGCATGGCCGCCTATCAGCGCTTGCGGGAAGAGCCGTTCGAGATGCTGCTGACCGACATCGTGATGCCGGAGATGGACGGCATCGAGCTCGCCCGCCGGGCCTCGGAACTCGACCCCGACATCAAGATCATGTTCATCACCGGCTTTGCCGCAGTCGCCCTGAACTCGGATTCGGACGCCCCCAAGAACGCCAAGGTGCTGTCGAAGCCCGTTCACCTCAGAGAATTGGTGAGCGAAGTGAACAAGATGCTGGCGGCCTAAATCGGCCGCGTTCCGTCCTTGCGCCGGCTCCCCTGAGCCGTTATAGGGACCCCCACCCGACCTATCCGGACTATTAGGGCACGTAGCTCAGCGGGAGAGCACTACCTTGACATGGTAGGGGTCACAGGTTCGATCCCTGTCGTGCCCACCATCCTCTTCAATGACTTAGGCGCCCGAGGCCTGAAGGGGTGGTTTCCGCGAAATTTCCACGAAGGCCCATTTTCGCGCGGGAGAGGTCTGAAGACCCTTAATGGCTCTGTCCGGACTCCAGCCGAGAATCGGCCGACCGTGGGGCCGGTGATCAATCACTCGTCCGGCGAGACTCATCCGAACGCGAACCATGCCAGCACAGCAAATATCGGGATAAGTGCCACGCCGAACAGAACGATGGGCGACGGCTCGTTGCCTGTGCGGTCATCCCTCATGTTCCAATTCCTCGGAGAAAACCCCGCGACGGAGGCGAAGCGGGCTTCCCCCGCCATGAGGAGATGCGTGGTCCGCCCGCAGAATGAATGCCCGCTCGGGAGATCAGTTCCTAAACACAAGTTCTCGGACGCGCTTGATTTGCCGGCTAGGCAAGTCGTCGAGGTAGACTGTTGTGAATGGTGCAGGCCGCTACTGCGGCGTGACCAAAGGCGACAGAGATTTGGTGCAGATCGACGACAAGATCTCCAACACCGTAGAGACCGGCGATCGAGGTCCGCTGGTGATCGTCGACCGTGAGATAGCCTCCATCGGTATGCGCTGCGCCAAGCGATAGTGCGAGTTGCGAGCGAACCTCGGCGCCCATGGCCGGGTATATGACATCGAACTCGACTGCCGCGTCGGCAAGCGCGGCCTCTAGCTTGTCACCGGAGCGTCTTAAGCTCACGTCTGGCGCATGGATGAGGGAAATATCGGTTTCGGCAAGCACGGATGCCAAATCGTCCCCATTCATGCGGGTCGCGAGCACGGTCACATCCGTAGAGAAGCCGCGCAGAAATAGTGCCTTGGGCGTCGCTTGGTCCAGCGGCCCCACCACCGCGACACGACGGCCCGTCGCTTCATAGGCATCACATACGGGGCAATACCGCAACAGTCCCTCAGCGACCGCAAGGCGCCATTGTTCACATGTCGGATGGATGTCGACTATCCCGCAAGCGAGCACGACGGTCGCGGCATCGGCGGCTCCACCGGTCCAGGCTACCTGAAATCCATCCTGTGCCTTTTCGAGCGACGTGACCTCGGCACGGACCAGCGGCACCTTTAGCTCCGCCAGTTGCGTGGTCATGCGCGCCAGAAGCTCCGTTCCGGGTAACCCGCCGGCAAAACCCGGTAGATTGTGGCTGCGGGGGATGAGGGCGGCCCGACTTGCCCCGGCATCAATCACGCAAATGCTGCGGCGAAAGCGGGCCAGGTAGATGGCAGTCATCAGTCCCGCGGGCCCGCCGCCGACGATCACGCAATCGAGGGACATCGCATCCTCATACGAACGACCCAGGGATGCTGCGGGAAAGAATCACGCCCTCGTTGCCTCGAAGCAGGACTGAGGCCGCCGCTAAAGCCCCGGATGCCCGGTCCAGATGGGTTGATAGCAGGACACGGCCGGAAACCTGGCTGGGCCACTTCCGTGGTTCGTCTGCGATGTTGAGTACTATCAGCATGTGGTGTCCTTCATAGACCCGTTCGAACGCAAGAATGTCGTTCTGCGAGCGCAGCGGGTGGTAGTCGCCTTCACGAAGACATGCATGCTCGCGCCGCAACCTCAGCAGCGCGCGAAACAGCATCAGGATCGAACTGTCGTCGTTCTGCTGAGCTGTCACATTGGTCGATCCCGCCGGATCGAGCGGCAGCCATGGGCGTCCGTCCGAGAACCCACCATTTGCTGTATCGTCCCATCGCATCGGAGCGCGTTCGGGATCGCGGCAAAGGCCGTAGCCGGGGACGAGCCTTTCGAATGGGTCCTGAACCTGATCGGGCGGAATAGGGACGCGCTTACGACCGATCTCGTCACCCATGTAGATAAAGGGAGTTCCTCTCAGGGTCATCAGGAGCATTGCCAGGACACGTAGTTGCGCCTCGCCGATCTTGCTCGCGATCCGCGGCTTGTCATGGCCGCCGATCACCCACACTGGCCAGGCACCGTCGGGCAGGGCATTGAAATAGGCATCGATCGCGGCTTGCAACGATAATGCATTCCAAGGCGCGTCAAGCAGCGCGAAGTTGAGCGGCAAATGCAGCCGCGGGCGCTCCGTGCCGTAGAAGTGGCCGATGCGATCGGTTTTGCCTTGAACTTCGCCGCACAACAGCCGCTCGGGATATTCGTCAATCACGCTACGGATGAATTCGATACATTGCATCGTCTCCGGTCGGTCGTCCGTGAAGACAGGTGTTTGTCGCTGCGGTGGCGGCTTGCCTTGGGCATCGGGATTCGCTGGGTTGTCGCGCAGATGCGCGTCCTTGATCAGAACCGCACTGGCGTCGACGCGGAAACCGTCGACGCCTCGGTCAAGCCAGAAGCGCATCACATCGGCGATGGCGGAGCGTACCTGCGGGTTGCGCCAGTTGAGGTCGGGCTGCTCAACCAGAAAGGAATGATAATAGTATTGCCGCCGCGCTTCACACCACTCCCATGCGCTGCCGCCGAAACGGCTGAGCCAGTTGTTGGGCGGACCACCGTTCTCCGCGGCGTCCGCCCAGATGTACCAATCTGCTTTCGCGCTGCTGGGTGAACTACGGCTCTCCACGAACCATTCGTGATCATCCGCCGTGTGATTGGGCACGAGATCCAGGATAAGGCGTATTCCGGCCTGATGCAGGGCGGCGAGAAGCTTGTCGAACTCATCAAGGCTGCCGAAGGCCGGGTCGATCGCGCGGTAGTCGGAGATGTCGTAGCCGAGATCGCGGAACGGACTCTTGTAGATCGGCGTCAACCAGATTGCATCGACGCCCAGCCATTTCAGATAGTCGATCCGGGACATCAGGCCGGTCAAATCGCCCTTGCCGTCGGCATCGGAGTCCTGGAACGAGATCAGGGCAATTTCGTAGATGACCGCGGATTGCCACCATGGGCTTCCGTCACGCGCCGAGCAGTCATCGTCTCGTTCTGCTTTCAAGGCTTCCACATCCTCGGCTCTGGAATCGTGCCGATGTTCGTTTTCTGGCTGACCTGCTTGGCATCTAAGTCGTGGCGGGAACGAAGGTTGCTAATGCTGTCGTAAGTTGTCGTTTTTCCGGAAATTCGCGCATTGGAACGAGGCGGCGAGTCAGTGATTGGGCGTCACCAACTTAGTCCCAAAATTGCGCGCAAATCCTCGAGCATATGACGGATCCATCAATCGATTGCGTGAGCTATCGTGTGACAGGCTTTTGCGGATCGTCCCGGCGTTGCGCTGCTTCCGTGTTCCGATCGAGCTGGGCGCGCTCGCTGCGGCGCAGATGCCCCGACCGCCGGACGCCGTACCAGATCGCTCCGCCAAGGACCAAAACGCCAAGACACAGCAACCAAACCGTTTTGACAGAGAGGTCTCCAAGAAGCATTCCTACGCCGGTGTTGCCCATGTCTGTGCTCCCGTTAGATAGGCGGGCAATTCGAGCGCGGCATTGTCGTTCCTAAACGCGGGTCAAGGCAGCTGTTATGGGGAGATGCGAGGCAATGTTCAGGATCGGCATCATCTCGGACACCCACGGTCTGCTGCGGCCGGAAGTGGAACAATGCTTCCGCGGGACCGCGCACATCATTCACGCCGGCGATATCGGTGCCGAGCATGTCATGGAAGGGCTACGCCGGATTGCCCCTGTCACTGCGATCCGGGGCAATGTCGATGTCGGCGATTGGGCCCGCTTCTATCCCGAGACGACGACCGTTCATCTCGCCGGGCGAGCCTTCTATGTCTTGCATGATATCAACGACCTGAAGAGCAGGCCCGCCCCCGCGGATGTCGACGCCGTGATCTCTGGCCATTCGCATCGGGCAAGCCTCAGGACCACGGATGGTATCACCTATCTGAACCCGGGAAGCGCCGGGCCGCGGCGATTCAAGCTGCCGATCACGCTGGCAACGATCGACATCGACGAGCATGGCGAAGTTCGGGTGAACGTACGCACCCTTGATGAATGTTCTCGATAGGTCGGCCGCCTGATGGGAAGCTAGGAACACTTTCGCTCGGGTTGTGTTAGCGCAGCGAATCTTGGAGGCGCTCCATGACCGAATATCCGAAGCCGCCATATCCCCCCCAGCATCAGTCCATGCCTGGCGCGACCCGCGCGATGAACCCGCGGCCCGACCACGGCGAAGAGAGTTATAAGGGCGCCGGTCGCCTGGCCGGCAAAAAGGCCATCATTACCGGCGGAGACAGCGGCATCGGCCGTGCGGTCGCGATTGCATATGCCCGCGAAGGCGCAGACCTCGCTATCGCCTATTTGAATGAGGATGAGGATGCCGCGGAAGTCAAAGCGCTGGTGGAGCGGGAGGGACGGAAGGCCATCCTGATTGCAGGAGACATCCGCGACCCCGGCCATTGCCGCGCGATCGTGCGGCGCGCCGTCGAGGAGCTCGGCGGACTGGACATCCTGGTCAACAACGCCGCCCATCAGGCCACGTTCAAGGACATCGGCGATATCAGCGATGACGAGTGGCAGCGCACGTTCGAGGTGAACATCCATGCGATGTTCTATTTGACCAAGGCGGCCGTGCCCCATATGCGGCCCGGTGCTGCGATCGTGAATACGGCCTCGGTCAACTCCGACATGCCGAATCCGAGCCTGCTCGCCTACGCAACGACCAAGGGCGCCATTCAGAATTTTACCGGCGGGCTCGCCCAGATGTTGGCCTCGAAGGGCATTCGGGTCAATGCGGTTGCGCCTGGCCCGATCTGGACGCCGCTTATCCCATCGACCATGCCGGAGGAAACGGTCAAGAATTTTGGCAAGCAAGTGCCGATGCAGCGCGCAGGGCAGCCGGCCGAACTCGCGACAGCCTACGTCATGCTTGCCGATCCGCTGTCGAGCTACACCTCGGGAGCGACACTGGCCGTCACCGGCGGAAAGCCCTTCATTTGAAACCGGTCCATTAGCCTCTACGCTCACGGCTTGCGCCCGCCCAGCCTGCCGGAATGCATGATGCAGACCGGGTGTCATGACATCAGCCGAGTTCGCTGCCGTCCTGCCGACCAGACGTTGATGGCATTGCCTTGAGACGTTCCGTCTTGACCTCGATGCGAAACAACGGGCTTCTATCTGGCTTCAGAACCTCCAGCTTCCAGACACCGCCGGGCGCGAGCACATCTTCGATGTCGCGGCTGAGCAGGAGCGCGTTTTTCCATGCCGCGGCCTCGTCGGGCAAATCCTCGCCGACCAGATCCTCGAAGGGATGACCGTTGTGAATGTTGAAATAGTAGCGTGGCATCTCGCCAGAACGTCCGATCTCGCTGCAATGTTCCGGCTGCATGCGGCCGCGCAATGGCCGGACCCGGCCGCCCCACGCAGCCCCTCAGAGCATGATGACATAGACAGCAAAGGCAATGTCCGCAGCCGAATCGGGAACCAGCAATGCGCAATCATCGCGATTTCGGTCGTCCTCGCAGGCGTCGGCGGCGCACCTTGCCGATCAGCTACGGAAGATCACCATGGCTGCCCCCCCTCCGGTCACTCGCGGCAGCGCTCGTCATCGACGTGCTGACCGGGCGGCGACGCTAGACGGGATAGCCGACGGCGAAGATCGGCGCTATCCAGAGGGGATGGCGCGCAAGCTCAAGACATATCAGACGTCCCTTGGCTTCCACGATCTCGCGATCGCAGCGCCGTCGATGAAGGCCGCGCTCGAGGCGTGGGGCGCCGGAAGCAACCTCTTTCACCAGGGGTTAGCCAAGGAAACCGATGATCCCGAGGTCGTCGCCGCCACCATGGCGAAGCCCGGAGTCGTCCTCAGACGGGCGGCCGGCTCGAGCGGACGATTTTCCGAACAATCAGACATACCTTCGCAAGCGGCCGCGGATCGTGCGCACAGGCAGCCGGAGACGCGGCAATCGAAGCCGCACAGGCGGCAACCGTCCCAAGTCAGCAGCAAGGCCGCGCGACAAGCGGCTGCAAACTACGAGAAAGAGCAGCGGCGGCGCGAGGCGCAAAGCCGGCGCGAAGAAGCCGCCCGAGCGAAGGTCAGGGAGCGCCAGGAGCGGGCTATCGCAAAAGCGCAGGCCGCGCTGGAAGAAGCCGAGCAGGAGCATGGAGCCAGGCTTGGAGCCATTGAAGCCGAGCGGGCCGCAGTGAACGCGCGGGCGGCTGCGGAGGATGAGCGGTGGACCGGGCAAAAGGCCAAGCTGACGGCGGCGCTGCGCCGCGCGCGGAATAGCGAGTGACCAGCAGATGATCTAGCAAAGGCCAGCTGAAGGGTTTGTCCTTGACAAACCCTTCAGCCACGCAAATGAGGACGGCCGGTTCATTCGGTCTGTTCGACCGCTGCAGGCATCTTTGCCACCGACATCAGCGAGCGGGCTACCTGGTTGAGAAGCTGATCGGCATTCTCTTCTTCGGCAAGGGATTTCGAGAGCAGACTGACGACGGCGCTATGGCGCAGTTGCTGGGCGAGATTGCGTGCGGTGGTGTATCCGGCGATCTCGTAATGCTCGACCCGCTGGGCTGCTCCGATCAGCGCCAGATCGGCTGCGGCATCCTCCTTCTCTTCGCCTTCGGCGATGATTTCCTGCCCCTCCTCGATCAGACCCATCATTCCCTTGCAGGCCTTGGCCCGCGCGGTCTTGCCGAGCATCTCGAAGCACTCATTGATGCGCTCGATCTGGGCCTCGGTTTCGTTCAGGTGCTGCTCGAACAGCTCGCGCAGCTGATCGAAACGCGCCGCCTGCGCCATCTTCGGCAGGGCCTTTGTCAGCTGCTTTTCGGCATGCAGGATGTCGCGAAGCTCGTTGATCAGGAGATCGCCGAGACCGGCCTCGTCGACCGGCGGAGAACTCTCGGTGACAAGCGCCGTCGCCGGACCAGGGTCGCCGGCCTGGATAGCCGGGGACTCCGTAAAGACCCACTCGCCGCCCTCGTTCCAGGGGCCGCGGGTGTCGATCTCGCCGTGGTCGCCGGTTCCGGTCGAATCGTTGAAGAACTGGTCGACGAGACCGGGCGTGGGGGCAATCCGGCCGATGCTGAAGGCCGGCTTGGCCATGCTTTCGAGAGCCAGCGCGAACGCCTTCATATGCGTGATCTCGCGGGTCATCAGGAATTGAAGCGCGTCTTTTGTGCCCGCGTCGTCAGAGAAATTGATCAGCCGCTCGTAGACGATCTTGGCTCTCGCCTCGGCGGCGATGTTGCTGCGCAGGTCGACGTCGAGCTCGCCGGTGATCTTGAGGTAATCCGCGGTCCAGGCGTTGCCTTGGGAGTTGAACAGGTTCACGCCGCCGCCGCCTGCAATCGCAATCAGGGGGTCCGCCTCGGCGGCTTGGCGATCGAATTTCGACGGCTTCAGATGCATGCGGGCGAGAGTGCCGACCACCTCGAGATGGCTGAGTTCCTCGGTGCCGATATCCATGAGAAGATCCTTGCGATCCGGATCTTCGCAGTTGAGCCCCTGTATCGAATATTGCATGGCGGCGGCAAGCTCGCCGTTGGCGCCGCCGAACTGCTCGAGAAGCATATTGCCGAACCTGGGATCAGGCTCGTCGACGCGGACGGTGAACATCAGTTTCTTGACGTGGTGGTACATGGATTGCCCTTGACGTGAGAGAGACGCTCCACGAACCGGCGGGCACCGACGTTAGTTCCTAACGCAAGCTCCGCGGCGCCTTTTACCGCAATGAACTTTTGCATCGCGCCCGTCTTGTCATTCCGGGGCGCGCGCAGCGAGAACCCGGAATCCCCTCAGCCACGACGTCATCTGAGCACGATAGATTCCGGGCTCGCGCTGCGCGCGCCCCGGAATGACGGTCACTCGGGCATCTCTTGACGGCGTATTCCAGCCGATCAACCCGGCCGCGATGTCGGCATATCCTACTTGGAGAGCCGCTTGATGGTCTTGGCCGCGTGGTTGGGCCCGCGCCATCCCAGAAATTTGAGCTCCTTGTTCTCAAGCGCGTTGGTCGCGCGGAAGAACTCCTCCAGCTCGTCGCACGCGCGCGAGGGGAGGTGCCGTATATCCTTGAGATCAGTCTCGAGGGGCGATCGGTCCGGCACCGCGAACACGCGATCGTTCCGCTCTCTCTTGCTCCCGCTCTTCTGCTCGACTTCGAGAACGCCGACCGGCCTGCATTTGAGCACGACGCCGGGATATGTCTTCGCATTATGGATGATCAGCACGTCGAGGGGATCGCCATCAGGAGCCTTGGTGGAAGGAATGAAGCCCCAGTCATAGGGATAGCTCAGCCCTGCCATCAGTGGCTTTGCCAGCGTAAAGACTCCGAGCTCGGGATCGAAATCCAGTTTGCAGGAGCTCCCGCGCGGCGTCTCGACAACCGCGAAAACTTGTCCGTCGTCGGCCCATGTCGGCAGTTTGAGGAGGTTGCTCATCTCACGCACCCTGTGCTGCACCTACAGTATCAATCTTCGCGCGCCGTAGGCGCCGAGGGATCACGCGTCATCGCTCTGCGCGATCTTCGCGCACTCTTCAGAACGAGGGCCAGGCAATGATAGTTCCTGCGCACGACTGATCCTCTGGTCGTCACGCCAGGCTTGTATTTCCACATGCCGCTCCAGCGAGCGGCGACGTACCCGCGATGGTAACCGCGAGTCGCTGGGATCGGCCTGATCCCCCAGCGACTGCCCGGTTGACGTTGGAGAGGAACAATATCCTGTAGATCTTCTTGACGTATCGGGACAGCAGCGAAGTGCGTTCACAAGCGCTGTCAAAAAATGACGCTGCCATGTTCCGCGAAACGAAGGTCGATGAGAGAATTCCCGAGAGGACCGCTGAAGTGGCGGCGATCATCGCGGAAGAAGGCTTGCGATACGTCAGTGACGCAAAGCCGGGCTACACCCGCAAGCGCACCGGCACCACCTTCTCCTACTACGACCAGAGCGGCGCCCGCATCACGAACAAGGACATCGTCCGCCGTATCAAGTCGATCGGCATTCCGCCGGCCTATGAGCGGGTCTGGATCTGTCCCGCTGCCAACGGCCATATCCAGGCCACGGGCTATGATGCACGCGGGCGCAAGCAATATCGCTATCACGCCAAATGGCGTGAATTGCGTGATCAGAACAAATACGAGCACATCATGCAGTTCGCCGCTGCGCTTCCAGCACTGCGGTTCCGTGTCGCCGCCGACATGAAGCGCGAAGGCTTGCCCCGGGAAAAGATTCTCGCGACCGTCGTCAGCCTTCTCGAGAAGACCCTCATTCGTGTCGGCAATGCCGAATATGCCAATACGAACAACTCCTACGGACTAACGACCATGCGCCGCAGGCATGTGGCGATCAAAGGTTCGACCTTGAAATTTGAGTTTACCGGGAAGTCCGGCAAGCAATGGAAGCTTTCGGTGGAGGACAGGCGCATTGCGGCGATCGTCAAGCACTGCGCCGACTTGCCGGGGCATGAGCTCTTCAAATATCTCGACGACAACGGCGAAACACGTACGATCGATTCCGGCGACGTGAATGCCTACATCAAGGAAATCACCCGGCAGGATTTTACGGCCAAGGATTTCCGAACCTGGGCCGGTACCGTGCTGGCTGCGCTCGCATTGGCCGAGTTCAAGGAGTATGACTCTCAGGCTGAAGCAAAACGGAACGTCGTGGCCGCCATCGATAAAGTCGCCAGACAACTTGGCAACACGCCAGCCATTTGCCGCAAATGCTACGTGCATCCGGAAATTCTGGGCGCCTATATGTCTGGCGACCTGGCAAAAATGATCGAGGACAAGATCGCGGAGAGGTTCAAGCGTCAGTATAGCAAATTGAGCGCGGACGAAGTGATGGTCCTGGCGTTCCTGAATAAGCGGCTGAAGGCGACGCGCAAGGCGGGGGAGGGCGCCAAGCTCGCGGCGTGATCCTCATGCATTTGATCGAAATCTTCCTGCCTCTCAGCAACAACCACGGCAAGCGGTTTGATTCGAAGCTCTATCACTCCCTGGAACACGAACTGACCGAACGCTTTGGCGGGGTCACGGCTTTCAAACGCGCGCCGGCCTCGGGCGAGAACAAAGAAGGGTCACAGGTCGTCCGGGATGAGATCATCATCCTTGAGGTTATGACCGAAGAGCTCGATCGTGCATGGTGGGCGGACCGCCGCAAACAGCTCGAAGAGATGCTCGATCAGGACGAGATCCTTATCCGCGCCAGCGAAATTGAAAAGCTTTAGTCGTGAAGCGATGAAGGTCTGGTCTGCCGGCGCGCCTATCGGCGAGAGGCAAGGCTTGGACCGGGAGCCTTTGCCTCGATCGCGCCGCCCTGCAGCGCCGCCCGCCTTTCTGCGACTGCATGATTGAACAGCTCGAGGACGAGGCCGAATGCGGCCATGTCCTCCTGCTCGATGGCTCCCTCGTCGTAGCACTTGAGGGTCTCGCCGATGATCGCATCGACCTCCCGTTGCGATGCCAGCAGGTCCTGTTCGGACTCGGCACCGCGAACCTCCGACACCACGGCAAGAATACGGTTGCGATAGCCGGTGTTGTCGTCCCGCTCGTCCCGGTTCAGATAGCGACGCAGCCATGCGGCGGCCGAACCGATCCCGGACAGGAGCAGCAGGGCGAACCAGAAGTAGTCGCTGTACTTGTCCAGAAAGGTCCGCTCGGTCCCGTTGATGACCGCCGCGGCGCCCCTGTGCACGGAGGGCTCCGTTTCCTTCTCCGTATCCGGTTTCGTGATGTGCGTCGCGCCGGCGACACGTTGCGTGATCGTGTCGCGCACCGCGAAAAGCTGCCGGTAGAAGGCCGCCGCCTTGGCTTCCGACAGTTCTTTTCGGGCCAGGATGAGATGGTTGACGCTGATGGTGTCGATCTTGTCCTCGGGCCAGGCAGGGTTCGCGTTGAAGACGCTGCCGGGGATCTCCTCGGCTTCGTAGCGGGGATGCCGCAGGGCAATCGCCTCGGACGCTTCGACGGCAAGAAACTTCGGAGCTCCGCGCGACCGCGAAGTCGCGGCGATCGCGGCGGCGGTGATCTTGCTGTCGAGCGGACCGACCGCAAGATAGGCGTCGAGAGTGGCGTCCTGCGCGAGCTTTTCGATTTCGTCGGTCCCGAATTGAGCCGTGGCAACCTTGTCGGGCTGCACGCCTGAGCCCTCTAGAATTGTCCGCAGGACCGCGACGTTGGCGTCGGTCTTTCCGATGATGCCGACCTTATGCCCCGCAAGATCGGCGATCTCTCCGATCTTCGCGGCGGCCTTCTTCTTGGAGCCCTTGCCAGCGCGTCCAGACTGCGACCATATGACGACATAGTTCTTGCGCAGGACGGCCAGTGTCTGGGCATCAGCCGGCATGGCGAGGTCGCCGCGACCGATTGCCAGGTCGGTTTTGCCGGCACCCAGGAGGGCAAGGGATTCGGCCGCTCCGGCGGTGGCGATAGGGAACAGTCTGACCGTCCTGCTTTCCTCTTCGAAGGCCTCCGCCATTGCTTGGACCACCTGGTGGTCTTCGCTGCCCGAGGGGCCGACGGCGATCCGAAGAGTCTCGGGCTGCAGGACGTAGAAGAGCGCCGCGGCAGCGGTGCCGAAGACGACGAATCCCAACGCCAACAGGATCAGGAGCCTTCGCTGGCGTCGATCGGGGGCTCTCCTGACTGCATCGGACGGCGGCATCAGCGGGCTCTCCGTAAGCAAGCGCCTGGGAGCTTGGAGCGAACCGTCGCCCGACCTGAATGTTCCATCGTATGCGAAGGACCTCTGCGGACGAGCGGGAACCTTGGCATCATTCGTGGGTTCTCGCATGCCGCATATGGCGGCGAGGAGAGAAAGATGAACAAGCTTCTGCTGAGCGCTGCGATGGCGGCGATGATCTCGACGGGCGCGATGGCGCAGTCCACCGTCGTCACCACCACCGGCGCGGGACATGCCGCCGCCGTACAGATCGAGCCCGAATATCGCACGAAGATCCGCACCTACGTCACCGAGCACAAGGTTCGTCCAGTGGAGACCCGCGAGAAGATCGTCGTCGGCCAGCCAGTGCCGCGCGAAGTCGAGCTCGAGGCGGTGCCCGCCGACTGGGGTCCCTCGCTCACCAAGTACCGCTATGTCTATTCGGGCGAGCGCGTGATGCTGGTCGATCCGTCGACCCGCACGGTCGTCCAGGAGATCGACTAATCCCACCAGTGGCGGGGTCGCCCAACCAGGCGACCCGCCACTCCAATCCGGCCCCTGCCGATACCTGATGTCCCATTTGCGAGCGGCCGTTCATGCCGATCATTCGTTATTTCGTTTTCGTCGGCGGGCTGCTGCTGGCGCTGCTCTTCGCTGCTGAATGGTACCTGCCGGCCCCCGCCGAGCGCGCGGGCCCATCCGATCCGGACAGGAGCATCATCCGGATCGCCTCGGCGAGGAGCCTCCCGGAGAAGATCGTGTTCGACACGCGTCCGCGCGCCGATTTGCCGACAATGGCGCAGGCCGATCCGCTCTCCGAAGAGCCCAAGCAGCAAGTGCGGGAAGCCCTGGCCGCAATGCCTGCAGCGCCTGCCGTCGAGGTCAAGAAAGAGGCGCCCGCCCGCGTCTCCTCAGGCCCCCGTCCGCATCCGAAGCGCTGGGCAAAACTACAGAAAAGGACACCCGACCGACGTCTCGCCTTCGAGCGGCCCGGCCCATTTGCCGGCGGATGGTGGTGACGGAATGCTGGCGCGCGATGCTGAAAATGAAAAGGCCGCCCGGCGACCCAGCGCGGAACGGTTTTGGTGAAAGCTCGCCTCGTCTGGTCGGAGACTATTCCGGACACCTAAGGCAGGCCTGCGCGAAGATACGGAACGCCGCCATTTTCGCGCCGTTGTCGGATCATGGGCAGGGTCGAGGAGTCGTCGCGATGCTGGAAACGAACGATCTGCTGGTGAAGTGTCCCCGGTGCGGTGCCTGGCCGATGGCCGTGAGCGCTCGGAGAAGCATGGTTGCGCAGCCTGAGGTTTCCTTCCGCTGCGCGCGCTGTGGCAGCGAGGAAGTCGGTCGCCTGCGTCATGCTGCGGGGCCGTATCCCGGCGGTCGTGGTCGCGACGCTGCGTGACGGGATGGGTCGCCGGCGTTGCGGCTCTCCGGAACGTGTCTCGTCTGGGGGAATTGATGGCCCAGAGGTCAACCTGAGAGGAGACGATCATGAAACCGATCCTTGCCGCCGCGTGTCTGCTGACCCTGGCATCGATTTCGCCGGCAGAGGCCAAGGGGTGCATCAAGGGCGCCATCGTCGGCGGTGTCGCCGGCCATATGGCAGGACACGGCAAGCTCGGCGCGGCCGCAGGATGCGTGATCGGGCATCATGAGGCCAACAAGCAAAAGAACCCGAACGATTCGAATGCCCAAGCGCCGTCGGGCCAGAAGTAGCGGCCGCCGGCCGGGGTGTCAGGGGCGCGTCGGATGAAGATTCGCCCCTATTCGGAAAGTCACATCGTCGGGCTCGAGGACGGCTCGCGCCATGCCCTGCCTTGAAGCGCAATACGGGGATATAGTCTCGCGGCTGCTGGTTTGAATTCGCGCTGGCTTCATTCGAGCCGCGCCTTCCCTCCGCGACGCGAGCATGCCCATGAGCGTTTCCGTCATCGAACAGGCCAAAATCCAGGCACAGGTGCTGGTGCCGCTGGTCAAGGCGCTCCAGGCCGAGCTCGGCGAGGCGCGTGCCAACGCCATCGTACGCAAGGCGCTTGGCGAACTCTATCGCGGCTTCGGCGAGGCGTTTTGGAAAGCCAGGAACGAGAGCGATCTCGGCAAGGCCGTCGGCTCCGCCTTCGCGACTTACGCGCGCGACGATGCTCTCAGCTACGACGTGATCGAACAGACGCGGGATGCGTTCGCCTTCGACGTGAAGCGATGCGCCTATGCCGAGTTCTACAAGGCGCTGGGTGAGCCGGAGCTCGGCTTCCTCATGGTCTGCACCGCCGACTTTGCGACCGCGGACGGCTTCGGTCCGGACATCAAGCTGACGCGCACACAGACCATCATGCAGGGCGCCGATCATTGCGACTTCCGCTACCGGCGCATTGCGGACGTATCAAAGGGAAGGGCTGGTGAATGATGCGGACGACTTGGCTTGCCGTCGCGGTGACGGCGCTGACGGCATCGAGCGCGAATGCCGCAATCATCGACTGGCAGGCCGAGCTCCAGCGCTGCCGCGAGCTGCGCGCGAGCGTGGCGCCGCTGCTTCAGGCCGGCGAGGGCATTTCTGCCGTCGGCCGCTCCAATCGATCCGTCCGTCGCTGCATCTGGATTCAGCGCATGGCGGTGCGCAAGAAAGTCCCCGGCGCGGAGACGTGGTAGCGGCGACTGTCAGTCCCTCCTGCTCACTCCACCAGATATTTCCTCACCGCCGCCTCGTCCCAATCAATCCCGTTCCCCGGCTCCTCGCCCGGCAGCGCAAAGCCGTCCTTGATCCTCAGCCGGTTCGCCAGCACGGCGTCGGCCCAGTCGACATATTCCAGCCAGTGCGCCGTCGGCGTGACGCAGAGCAGATGCGCGCTGACCTCCGAGAACAGATGCGTCGACATCTCGATGCCGGCAGCGTGCGCCAGTGACGCGGCGCGGAGCCAGCCGGTGACGCCGCCGATGCGCTGCACGTCGGGCATCACGTAGTCGCAGGCCTCCGCCGCTAGCGCCGCCTGCATCGCAAACGCGCTGTCGAAATTCTCGCCGATCTGCACCGGCGTGCGCAGCGCGTCGGCGATGCGGGCGCAGCCCGCATAGTCGTCGTGGCGGATCGGCTCCTCGATCCAGCTCAAGCCTTCGTCGTCGAGCATCTCGCCACGGCGGATCGCCTCGGTGACCGTCAGCGCCTGATTGTAGTCGCACATCAGCGTCACCTCGTCGCCGACCGCCTTGCGCACCGCGCGCACCACGGCGAGATCGTCCCGCGCCTCCGGCCGCCCGACGCGGATTTTTGCGGCGCGAAAGCCCTCGGCCAGCAGCTTGTGGGCTTCCTCCACTGCGGCGCCCGCAGGCATGATGCCGAGGCCCTTCGAATTATAGGCCTTCACCGGCTTCGGCGCGCCGCCGAGCAGGCGGGCCAGCGGCAGGCCGCGGACGCGCGCCAGCGCATCCCATGCCGCCATGTCGATGCCGGATTGCGCCAGCCGTTGCAGGCCGGCGAGGCCGAGCAGCGTGAAACGCTGGGTCAGCTTGCGCTCGATCTCGAACGGCAGCAGCTCGTCGCCTTTGAGCAGCTCCGACATCTCCGCGACCATCGCGGTCAGCGGCTTGAGGGCCGACGGCGTGATCGCAAACAGATAGGCATGCCCTGTTACGCCCTGGTCGGTCTCGCAGTCGATCAGCACCAGCGGCGCCCTGGCAACCGCGCCGGTCGAGGTCTGCAGCGGCAAGTTCATTGGCACGATCACGGGGCGCGCATTGAAGCTGATGATGCGGATTGTCTCGGTCATGGGCGGTGGTTCCGGATTGATCAATGCAGGTTGATCCTGATCTTAAACATTCGTCATGAAACGAAAAGGCGCCTGCTGCGACCCACCATAAAATGGGGTTGCGCCGCGCTGCGTTTGTTGGCTCTGTGCAAGCCGGCATGTTGTGCCGCAAATCCCGTTCTTGCGGCAAAAACGCACATCACGGAGCCACAGAGTGAAACAAGCGATCGCCGAAGAGCAGCACAAGAGCGGCATCCTGATCGGGGCCGTGATTGCCTTTCTCCTGCTGGCCCTGCCGCTGGCGGTCTGGCTGGACCTGACCGAACTGAACAAGACCGCGCTCCGCCGGCAGACCGCCGATCTCAATTCAGTCATCACGAGCGTGCGCAGCTATTATGCGTCCAATGTGGTCGGGCGCATCCTGGCCAATCCCAACGGCACGACCAAGGTCGTTCACAACTACGAATCCGTCCCCGGCGCGATCCCGATCCCGGCGACGCTGTCGCTGGAGCTTGGCCGCGTCATCGGCGCGCAACAGGAGAACATCACTTACCGGTTCGTCTCCGACTTCCCGTTCCAGAACCGCGCCCCGCATCAGCTCGACAAGTTCGAGAAGGATGCGCTCGCCGCGCTGCGCGCCGATCCCGAGCAGAAGATCCTCGACACCGACACCTCGCTGTTCTTCGACAAGGTCCGCTTGATTGCGCCTGTCACCATGGGCCCGGCCTGCGTAAGCTGCCACAACAGCCACCCCGAGAGTCCGAAGAAAGACTGGAAGGTCGGCGATGTCAGAGGCATCCAGGAGGTGATCATCGCCCAGCCGATCGCCGCCAACATCTTCTCGTTCAAGTTCCTGCTGGCCTATTTCCTGATCGCGGCCGGCTGCGGGCTTTCCTTTCTCTCGCTCCAGCGCCGACAGGCCAGCCGCATCAAGGGCATGAACCGGGAGCTGGAATCCGCCAACGACTTCCTCGCCTCGCTGTCGATGAAGATCTCGCGTTACATCCCGCCGCAGGTCTACAAGAGCATCTTCTCCGGCCAGAAGGACGTCACCATCCACACCGAGCGCAAGAAGCTCACGATCTTCTTCTCTGACATCCAGAATTTCACCGCGACCACCGAGCGGCTGCAGCCGGAATTGCTGACCCAGCTGCTCAACGAATATTTCACCGAGATGTCGGCGATCGCGCATGAGCATGGCGGCACCGTGGACAAGTTCATCGGCGACGCCATGCTGATCTTCTTCGGCGATCCCGAGACCAAGGGCGACCGCGCTGACGCGCAGGCCTGCCTGCAGATGGCCTGGCGCATGCAGCAGCGCCTCACCGAGCTCAATGCGAAATGGCGCGCCGCCGGCATCGAGCAGCCGTTCCGCTCGCGCATGGGCATCAATTCCGGCTATTGCAATGTCGGCAATTTCGGCAGCAGCGATCGTATGGACTACACCATCATCGGTGCCGAGGCGAACCTCGCCGCCCGCCTGCAGTCAATTGCCGAGCCCGGCGGCATCGTGCTGAGCTACGAGACCTTCGCGCTGGTCAGCGACATCGTTCGTGCCCATGCGCTGCCCGCGATCACGATGAAGGGCATCAGCCGCGAGGTCATTCCCTATGCGGTCGATGCGCTGAGCGATGCGGCAGCCGAGAAGAGCGGCGTCATCACCGAACGCGCGCCGGGGCTGGAGCTGTATCTCGATCCGGCCGTGGTGAAATCAGGCGATGCCGCACGCGTGCGCTCGCTGCTGGAAAGCGCGCTGGCGTCGCTGAAGCCGGCGTGAGGGCTCAAAAGCTTCCGCGGCGTCATGGCCGGACTTGTCCCGGCCATCCACGACCTTCTCTTGCAGATCGAAGAACGTGGATGCCCGGGACAAGCCCGGGCATGACGACCACCTGTTAATCCGGATGCGATGGTCCAAGTTTGCGCACGACTCACCTCACCGCGCCGCGCCTTCGGTAAACGCCGTCTCGATCACCGCCCCGAACGGCTGCCACGACCGCCCGTCGAACTGCACCAGGCGCATCTGCCGGATCGGCAGATAGTTCTCCGGCGACGTGTTCATCCTGATATTGGGCAGCGCGACGGAGGGATGGTAGTCCCGCAGCGACGCCGCCTGGCGCATGATGTTGTCGCGCGAGAGGTCGTCGCCGCATTGCTTCAGCACCTTGGTCAGCGCCTCCGCCGCCGCGTAGCCATAGAGCGCGGCGCTGTTATTGGTGCTTTCGTCCTTGTGGTACCTGTCCATGAAGGCGAACCAGTCCTTCATGGCCGGATCGTCCTTCCAGGCGGGATCGCTGGGATCCTTCAGGAACGCCGCCGAGATCACGCCGGCCGAATTCTCCAGCCCCGCCGGCGCCATCGCGTTGGCGATCGAGGCGGAGGCATCGTTGACGATGAAGACAGGGTGCCATTTCAGCGACGCCGCGAGCCCGATCACCTTGGCCGCCGTCGACGGCACGCCGAGAAACACGAAGATGTCGGCGTCCGCGCGCTTGAGGATCGCGACGTGGCCTTCGAGATGCTCGTCATTGATGTCGAAGGCGACGTCGACCAGGACGTGTCGGTTCAGATCGCCGAGACCTTCCTGGATGCCCTTGTAGAGCATGCGGCCGAACTGGTCGTTCTGCCAGAGAACGACGATCTTCTTGCGGGGATAATAGGCCTGGATGTAGTTGGCGTAGATGCGCCCCTCCGAGCGGAACGGCGGCTGCCAGCCCATGGTCCAGGGAAACGCCCTGGCCTGGCTCAGCTCCTCGTCGCCGGAGGCGACGAACAGTTGCGGGATCTTCTTCTCGTTCAGGTACCAGCGCGTGGCGACATTGCCCGGCGTGCCGAACGAGCCGAACATCAGATGCACGTCGTCTTTCTCGACGAGATCGCGCGTCAGCTGCAGCGCGGTGGCGGGATCGGAATTGTCGTCGCGGCTGATGAAGCGGATCTTGCGGCCGTTGATGCCGCCGCGATCGTTGATCATGTCGAAATAGGCCGCTTCCGCCTTGCCGATCGCGCCGAATTCCGAGAGCGGCCCCGAATAGGGCACGATGTTGCCGATGCGGATTTCCTTGTCCGAGCCGGGGTCGGAATTGGGTTGATCCGAACGCTGTTGCGACATGGCCCCGAGCGAGGCGAGCGCCGCGATCAAAACGAACAGCAGTCTGCCGGTGACGCGCATGCTCGACACCTTGTCGTTGGCCCCCAACGAACTCGGCTCACCCTGCATCCGGGTGCGTTGATCTATCTCAAGCGTTTGGCAATCGTGTGGCTGGGGAGCACGATGAAAGCGGCAGGCGTGCTGACGGGCTGTTCGCGAACCGTCGTCCTGAGGTGCGAAGCCCGCGATGCAGCGCATCGCGGGCGGAGCCTCGAAGGATGAACGGCCCCGCTGCTGCCGAGCGGAGAGAGCCGGGCCGTCGCCCTTCGAGGGCCGCTGAGGAAGCGGCCACCTCAGGGTGACGGTGAGAGCCTGACCGTCGCGGCCGGGTTCGTAGAGCCCGACCAAGACGCTGGGCAGCCCGCAAACCCTACGGCAGCCCGCGCGCCTCGAGCTGATGCACCAGCAGCAGGGTCGGCTCGGCGAGACTGTCGCCGGAACCATCCAGCCCGAACGCCGCCGCGATGCCATCGTGGCCGCGCAGCAGGGTCGCGCGCGGGCAATGGCCGGCGCCGCAGAGCGTCTTCTTCAGGGTCTCGCCCTGCGCCACGATATCGGCGGGATCGTTGGCGGCCCAGGCCAGCAGGATCGGCTCGTCGACATTGAGGACGCCGGGATAGACCGAGCGCTTGTCATATTGAGCGGCGTCATTGCCGAAATAGGCCTTCTCGCTGTCACTGGCGTCCTTGCCGGCGCGATAGATGCCTGAGACCAGCACCACGGCGGCGACATCGGCGCGGTCGGCCTGGAGCTCGGGATGCGCGAGCAGGCTCGCGACATGGAAGGCGCCGGCGCCGTAGCCGACCGCGACGATCTCGCGGGCATCGCCGTTGAACAGGTCGATATTGCCGTGGACCCAGGACAGCGCCGCCGCCACGTCGGTCGCGCCCATCGGCCAGGTGGCGGCGGGCGCGAGGCGGTAGTTGACGCGCACCCCGATCATGCCGTTGCGCGCCGCAAAGCACATCGCGGCGTCCTGCATGTCGCGGGACGGCTCCGGCGCGCCGCGGTCGCCGGTGAAGGTGTCACCGGCGACGATCAGCAGCACGGGGCGCGGCGTCTCCGCCTTGGTGGTGTCGCTGGTCGCGACGTCGAGCACGTTGGCCTCGCTGCCGCCATAGCGCAGGCCGCGCGAGAAGGTGACCTGCTCGCACAGCCGCGCGAGGCCGCCGGCGGTGGTGTCGCTATCGGTGAGCCCGGTCCGAACCAGATCGGATGGTGCGGCCGGTCGCGCCGGGAGCGGACCATGTGCGGAGGCCGCGGTCATGGTCAGGAGGAGCAAAAATGCGAGACAATTCTTCATCATCAGGGGGCCGGCCTTCCACGCCCCATATTGGGGGGTCGCTTTAGCCTGTCTTTTCAATTCGCCTTATCTTGTTGGTCTTTCTTGCGGCGATTTCACGGCACCATCGCCCCCGGTTCAATTCCCCGGCTGGAACGTGCAATCCGCCCCGCTACCGTCCTTCTGCCTGATGGCGTTGGGATCGATGGTGCAGCTCAGCTTGCTCAGGCTCTCGAAATTCGATCCCGCCGCGCCATCAGGCGGAATGCCGGCCAGCGCCTCGGTCGCGAAGATCTCGTTGGCGGTGGGACCGTTCACGGTCCTGACCTTCTTGCCGAAGGTCACCTCGCAATTGCGCAACGTGATGTCGACATTGCCGGTGCGGCAGACGATCTTGTCCGCGGTCACGACAACGGGCTTCTTGTAGGGAATGTCGGCATTGGCGGCGAACAGCATCGCCACTGCCTTCTTCTCGGCGCCTGACAGCGTCGGCGACAGCGGCGCGATCACGCCGGCGAGGGCCAGCGCCGTGGAGCCGGAGATCTTGGCGGGCGAAGCGCCGGCGTCCTTGGCGACGGCGGCGTTGGCGACGGCGATTTGGGCGGCGCCAAGGACAAGGACGGCATAGACCGGCATCGCAATCTTCATTGGCGACCTCCTCTTCCGTCGCGGCTTTGCTGCCGGACGGAAGGAGACTATGACAGATTTCCCATCCGGGGGAGGGCTATGGTTACAGTCCGGGGAGAGTGCGCGACGTCCGCTCACTGGGACAAAGCGGACTAAATTTGTTCAACCTGGGTTCTTCGCCGTTTGACCCACAGCAGACGTGCAGTGGGCGGGTGCTTCCGCAGGGATCTGGTGTGCATCCCGATGCAGGCTCCGATCGACTTGTTCCGCACTCGAATCGCATTCGACGCAATAGCAAATGACAGATGTATCATCTTAAGTTAAGATAGACGCACCGCCCGCGATATACCTTACTGCTCGTGCCCCCGCGCAAGTTAGGTTGTTGAAGTGTAAGCCGAGCAAGCGAAGCCTTCGGTGAAGCAGCACACCACGGCTACTGGCTGCAAGCTCAAACCTAACGTCCGTGCCATGCGTTCCATGCTCTCGACGGAGGAGTTGCGACGGCGTCCGTCGCGCCCGGCCGATTACGCGGCAGAGAACCAAGCTCTGATCGCTTTGGTGCAGGAATTAGCGAGCTCGCCCGAAGGCATCTTGCAGAAGCTCGCCGATACCGCGTTAGGTCTATGTCGCGCGCACTCCGCCGGGCTCAGCCTCCTGGAGGAAGGGGACGGGAAGAGTAATTTTCATTGGCGCGCAATCGCCGGGCAGTGGGCTCCTCACTTAAATGGTGGAACACCGCGCAACTTTGGTCCATGCGGCACGGTCCTTGACCAAGGCGTCGCCATGATATGCTCACATCCCGAAGTCGATTTCCCCTATTGGGAGCCCGTTAAGCCTGTTCTTGAGGAAGCGCTCCTGATTCCCTTTTACATCAAGGCTGAAGCAGTCGGCACAATCTGGGTCGTCGCGCATGACGTCAGTCGCCGCTTCGATGCGGAAGACTTGCGCGTGATGACCAGCTTGGGCGTCTTCGCAGCAACCGCCTATCAGACCTGGCTCAACCTGAAGGCGGTGCAGCGAGTCGCTTCCATCGTCGAGTCCAGTCACGACGCAATCGTCAGCAAGGATCTCGATGGCACGATAAGGAGTTGGAACGGCGGCGCGCAGCGCATGTTTGGCTATCTAGCCGAGGAAGTCGTCGGCAAGCCGATTACGATTTTGATTCCCCCGGATCGCCACAACGAAGAAACCGCAATTCTTGATCGCCTCCGCAGAGGCGAAAGTATTGGTCCTTACGAAACCGTTCGCCGCCGCAAAGACGGAAGTCCAGTAGATATTTCACTCACAGTGTCGCCCTTGGAGGATACGGAGGGCAGGGTCATCGGCGCGTCAAAAATCGCGCAAAACATCACCGGGCGAATTAATGCAGAACGGGCACTGCGCGAAAGCCAGTCGAGGCTGCAGGCGGCCGTCGAGCTCGTGAGGCTCGGCTGCTATGCCTGGAATTCACAATCCAACAAGTTGCAATGGGATGATACAGTCAGGGCCATGTGGGGTCTGCCGGCGGGCGCAGTCGTCGATTACGAAGTGTGGCGGTCCTGCGTTCATCCAGACGATCTTGCGCGTGCCGAGGCCGCTATCCAGCGGAGCACCGATCCGCGGAGCGATGGAGTCTACAATATCGAGTACCGGGTCATCGGAAAAACGGACGGCGTGGAACGCTGGATCGCGACCCGCGGTCAGACCAACTTCGAGAATGACGTGCCGGCTTCGTTTTTCGGAGTCGCCCTGGAGATCACGGATCGCAAACGTATTGAAAGAAGGCTCGAGCGCCGCGTTGAAGAGCGGACGCGCGAACTGCAGGAGAGCAACCAGCAGCTACATGTTCAAATGGAGCAACGGGAAATCGCCGAGGCCGAGTCCCAGCAACTGCAACGCCTCGACGCGATAGGACAGATTACGTCAGGCGTCGCGCACGACTTCAACAATGTTTTGAGCGTCGTGCTCACTAACGCGCGCATGTTGTCGCGCAATCTGCGGGATGATCCCGGTGATCAGGAAGGTATCGAGCTGATTCTCGGGGCGGCGGAACGGGGTGCGAATCTCACCTCGCAACTGCTCGCGTTCTCGCGCCAACAGCGGCTTGAGCCTCAAGTGGTCGATCTCAACAGCACCATCGTGAACATGGGTGGCCTGCTCAATGCCTCGCTTCGTGGAGCGATCCAACTCCGCACGAACCTCGCCGCGGACCTTTGCCCAGCCTTGGTAGATCTAACTCAAGTTCAGTCGGTGATCCTCAATCTGGTTATCAACGCGAGAGACGCCATGCGGTCAGGGGGGACTCTGACCCTGGAGACTTTCAATGCCATCACCGATAAAGAGCTCTCCGGCCCGGCAGCGCCGGCTCCGGGGAGGTATGTGGGACTGACCATCCGAGATACAGGTATGGGCATCCCCGACGATGTGCTCCCCCGCGTCTTCGAGCCTTTCTTCACTACGAAAGGACCAGGAAAAGGATCGGGTCTCGGACTCGCGCAAGTTTTTGGTTTCGCCAAGCAGTCCGGTGGAGGCATCGCGCTTAAGACGCACGTCGGCGAAGGCACCTCAGTGACGGTGTTCTTACCTTGTGCCGAAGTGGTCCCACGAGTGCGCGAAAGAGAATCTGGTGCCGAGCAAATATCAACAGTGGAGCTAAAGCCCTGTATTCTAGTCGTTGATGATGATCGGGCAGTTCTCAGGTCAACCGTTAGAGTACTTGAGGCCCTCGGATACGCGGCGGTGCCCGCTGCGAGTGGACAAGAAGCCCTTGAGCTGATTGCGAACGGTCTGAAGATGGAGCTTGTTCTTGCGGATTTCGCCATGCCGGAAATGACGGGAGCCGAGCTCGCGAAAGCGATCTGCGCGACCGCTCCCAACTTGCCCGTGATCCTCGTCACCGGTTATGGAGATCGCGAGACTTTAGAGCAGTTTCGAGAAGCGCAAGTACTTCAGAAGCCTTATGATGAAAACGGACTGATGAAGGCGATTCTAACGGCCCTAACCTAGGGTGATCTGCGTAGTTCGACTCCCGCCTGTGGCACCTAGCGGATCTGCCCGGGCGGTCTGACGAGGTCCGCAATTGGCCCGCAACGGACTTCCCCGCGTGTCGGCTGTTGTGCCGCTGTTCAGGGGGCAAGCGGACACGACACACGAAACCGGCCGCGCCGGGCGGACGCGGCCATGTTTCTCGCGCAGGCAGGCAGCTCGCCCGCCTGCGCCAGATTCCGCTCGTCTAGCTGCTCGGGCCGCCCTGCAGGGCATTGAGCAGCTTGTTGCCATCGGGCACGCCCCAGCCGGTGCAGGCGTCCCATCCCGGGCCCGCCTGATATTGGCCGCCGAGCAGGCCGTCGGTGTCGTTGTTGCCGACGGTGATGTCGCGCAGCACGCCAGCGGGGCCGAACTTGGAATAGAGCAGGGCATTGAAATTGCCGGACCGCGCGCCGAGCGCGGCGTTGATCCGGGCGATCAGGCCGGCCCAGAGCGGCGCGGAGGCACTGGTGCCGCCGACAACGCCGAGCTTGCCGCCCGACATCGTCAGATAACCGGTGGCCGGATCGGCATTGGCCGCGATATCGGGAATCGCGCGTCCGGCAAAGTGCCCGGGATTGATCGACTTCGGCACGATGCCCTGCTGCCAGCTCGGAACCGGCGTGATGTCGCTGACACCGCCGCCGGTGCCGCTGCGGGGGCCGTCGTTCCAGACGGTCTCGGCGACCTGCACCTGCTTCTTCGCGTTCTTGCGCGCGTGCAAGGTCGTGCCGCCCACGGCCAGCACATAAGGACTGCTCGCGGGGAAGTTCACATGGGCCCGGCCGTCCTGCATCTGCGCTTCCGAGCCGTCGTCGCCGGTGGAGACGCAGAACGTGATGCCGAGATGGGCCGCGGCGAGGAAGCTGTGGTTGCAATGGTCGATCGCAGCCGGTGACCAGATCACGCCGGCATTGTTGAAGGCCTGGTTCTCGTCCCAGCCCCAGCTGATCGAGACGACTGAAGGATCGTTGTCGGAATCGCTGACGACCTTGGCGAGACAATCGACCAGTCCCTTCTCGTCGAAAGTCGAGAAATAGGTGGCGATCTTGGCGCCGCCGCCGAGCGCGCCGGCGACGTCGACGTCCAGCATCACCTCACCGGTCGAGTCCGGATCGCCGGAAGGATCGGTCGAGACGCCGTCGACCGCGATGACGGCAACCTCCGGCGCGGGAACGCCGATCTTGCTGAAATAAGCCGCGACGTCAGGCCTCTCCACGCCGCCGCCGAACTCGAGCAGGCCGATGCATTGCCTGCTCGCATCGATGTTGGGGAAATTGTAGATGCCCGCGAGCTCGGTCGGAATGAACCAGTGCCGCACCGAGCTTGCGAAATCCGGCCTGGCGCTGGTCGCCGAATGGCGCGAACGGCGGAGCACACGGTGGTTGTTCAGGCCGAACACGCCGGTGATGGCATCGCCGACCTCGGCCGGGACGTGCACCGGACCGGTGCGGGCGTGGAAGTCGCCGAGATGCGGATGGGAATAGTCGAACAGCGTGACGCCGAAGGCGCTGCTGACGTCGTCGACCGTCCCGGCGATGCCGAGCCGCGCGGCGGCGGGTTCGTTGCGGGTGACGACCAGCTTGTGCGCCCTGGCGAAATCCTCGATCGTCTTGATGGCCTTGGGATCGGAGCCGTAACTGCTCGCAAGCTGGTCGCGCGTCATGTACTTGCGATCCTTGGGGAGCTTCTTGTCGAGATCGGACAGATCAGGCAGATCGACGGATCGCTTGACGCCGACCGTCAGCTCGATCCAGCGCTGGCCGTTGGTTCGGCGCATCGCTTTCGAGCCCGTCGGCAGTTGATGGACGGAATTGGGAAGCTGGACCATGTGGGCTGTTGCACTAGGGGACATAGTATTTCCTCCTTGTACGGGGGTGGCGCGCTGGAAAACTGGGATTGCGGACGCGGGTCCTGTCGGTTCGAAAGTGTTCAGGTGTTCGAAAATGGATCGCGGTGATCAGGCCGGAAAAGCCGGCACGGAAACGGATCAAACCTAAAATAGTAAAACGACGCATTGCATCCTAGCAGCGGGATGCTGATGCGGCAAAGCCGATCGTGCCGTGCGCGTCTCACAATCGCGTCAGCCTGTCGGAAGGCACGCCTCGGCAATGAGCCAATCGATCTGACGTAGTTGCTCATCGCAATCGTCGCGCGTGCGCGGGCGCGGGATGCACGCCGGCGGATGGAGCGCGCGAGTTCGTTCTACTGTGCATGGGGTTGTTTTCGACTTTTTTGCCATTCGCGCGTCCGTGATGGAACCTAATCGCGGCTGGTGCGACTTATCCATGACACGGGAAAACACGTGCGAGGCAGTCATGGCAGATAAGCATACCGCCGATCCGGCAGAGATCATGCGGGCGACTGGTCATCCTGAGCTGGAATACGCCGCTGGCTGGACCATCGCAGGTCTCGTCACCATCGGCACCATCGTCGCCGCCTGGGTGTTTGCGATCTAGGCAGCAGGGAATTGAAGCTCGAAGGCGACGCCGTCGTCGGCGGGCTTGAGCCTGATCGAGCCGCCATGGCTCGCCATCACCGCGCGCGCAATCGCAAGGCCCATGCCGGTCCCGCCCTGATCGCGGCGGGTCGTGAAGAACGCGTCAAAGATCCTGTCGCGGTTTGGCGCCGAGATCGGCTCACCGTCATTGCTGACTGTCAGCTTGAGCGTCGTCCGCTCGTCCACAGCCTCCAGCCTGATCGTCCCTGCCTTGTGCCGCACCGCGTTGTCGGCGAGGTGCGACAGCACGATCAGCGCCTTCTCGCCGGACATGCCGATCGTCCGGTCGAGGCTGCCGCTGGCCTTGATGACGCTTTCCGGAAACCGGCTCCTGAGGTCGGCGATGACGGGCGCAAGCTCGGTGCGCTCGTTCTGCGGCAGGCTCTCGGCACGCGCCAGCTCCCGTAGCCGCTGCGCCATCGCCTCCAGCCGCTTTGTGTCGGAGAGGATGTTGGCGACGAAGGTCCGCTGCTCTGACGGCGTCAGGCCATCGGGCTTGCCCTGAAACGAATCCTGCAACAGCTCGGCCGCGCCCTTGATCGAGGTCAGCGGCGATTTCAGCTCATGGGTGAGATGGGCCGAGAATGTCGCGATATAGTCGGAGCGCCTTGCGAGCTGCTCGGCCATGCCGAGAAAGCTGTGCGAGAGCTGCGCGAACTCGCGCGTGCCGTAGTGCCGGAGCGGCTGGAACGCCTCGCGGTCGCCGCGGCCGATTCTGGCGGCGCGGTCGATCAACTCGCGCATCGGCAGCGTGATGGTGCGCGAGAATACCAGGCCGATCGCGATCGTGCCGAGGATCACGGCCAGCCCCGCCAGCACGAACTTTGCGCGCTCCTGGTAGAGATGGTCGAAGATATTGCTCGGCGTCCGCGTGGTGTAGATCACCCCGGCCACGCGGTTGTTGACGATGACGGGCATGGCCGAGAATACGTGCACGCCAAGCCCGCGGCTGAAGGAATAGATCGGTGGCGGCGGCTTGTCGGGCACGCGGTTGCGCAACGTCGCGCGGTACTGCCCGTGCAGCGCGTCCGCGACCTCCTCGATATGCGCAAGCGACTGTCCGACCTCCTGCCGCCCCGCGATCACCACGCCTTGCGGATCCAGGATGCGAAACCCCGCCAGCGTCACCTTCTGGGTCTCGCGGATGATCGGCGTCAGCTTGGCGCCGATCTCGACGTAAGCCTGCTGCGCCGGCCGGGATGCGGGCATCGCGTCCGGCCGCCGTCGCAGCAGATCATTGGCGGTGAGATCGAGCGCGGGCCGGATCGGCGTGAACTGATCGCCGGGATCGGGCAGCACGTTCGGCGCCACCTCGGCGCCGAGCATCAATCCGCTGTCGAGCCGTGCCGTGACCTCCTGCGCATAGATCGTCGCCAGCACGCGGCTCTGCGCGATCAGCTCGGCCTGGGTCTGGCGGATCAGCTGGTTGTCGTAGAGGCGGAAGAAGAACAGGCCGACCAGCGGCAGCACGGCGACGGTCGCGAGCACCGCGAAGATCACGAGTCCGAGCGATGGCCGCCATTTGTCAGGCGGAGCGCTCATGCCTCTTTCTCGCAGCGGCCGAGCTTGAAGCCGACGCCGTGAATGGTCTCGATCACGTTGTCGCAAGCCAGCGCCGCGAGTTTGGCGCGGATGTTGCGGATGTGACTGTCGATGGTGCGGTCGGAGACCTGGATGTTGAGCTGGTAGGCCGCCCGCATCAGCTGCTCGCGGTTGAACACCGACGTCGGCCGGGTCAGGAATGCTCGCAAGATGCCGAACTCGATTGCAGTCAGCTTCAGCGGCGTACCAGCGAAGGTCGCCACATGCTGCTCGGGATCGATCAGCAAGCCGCCCTGCGACAGCGCGGCGGGACCAGCCTTGGGCTCGCCATTGCGCGGGCCGAGCCGGCGCAGGATGACATTGACCCGCGCTACCAGCTCGCGCGGGCTGAAGGGCTTTGTGACGTAGTCGTCGCCGCCGATCTCGAGGCCGAGGATGCGGTCGATCTCCTCGTCGCGCGCCGACAGGAACAGGATGGGCACGTCGGAGACTTTGCGGATCTCGCGGCAGACGTCGAGCCCGTCGAACTCGGGCATGCCGATGTCGAGCACGATCAGATCGGGCTTGTCGGCGGCATAGCGGAGAAGCGCCTCCTTGCCGTCGCGGGCCTCGACCACGTCCATGCCGGCTTTCTTCAGCGCAACGCGGATGACCTCGCGGATGTGGCCCTCGTCGTCGACGATGAGAATGCGATGCGCCAAGTCTCTCTCCGCTCACCCTGCCGGCTGATTGCTCGGCGGGCTCTTGGCTTGCGCATCGAGCCTGCGTTGCAGCCGCCAGCTCCGAAAGCCCCAGGCCCGCCAGGTCAGGTCCTGCCGTTGACCTTCTACAAGTCGATCCCGACGTCCCGCAAGACAGTAATCGCCGCCGCGCAGCGCGATGACCTTGTCGATTGCAGGCAGCGCCTGCGGGCCCAATGTGAGGAGGTAGTTGGCATCGATCTTCACGCCGTTCCCTCCCATTTCACTGCTGTGTTTCAGATTGTAGTCGGCAATGAATGCATCGAAGTTCACCAGAGAAGCACTATACAGCACCATCGTTAACGCGATCAGGTTGGCGCCGACAAGCCAGCGGTTCGACCTGTCGAGCGCGATGCGTGCGACGATCAGGATGAGCCCCAGCGCCACCAGTCCCATCCAGATGAAGGCCGCGATGCGCCAATAGGTCAGCATGTAGATGTCCACGTAGAGATCGAGGCGGAGGATGGACGAGGCGACCAGCAGCACGTTCTGCGCCACCCAGAGATAGACCAGCGGGCGGATCACGGTGGATTTCTCTGCCGGCCCGCCCGGACGCATTGCGACCAGCACGAAGGCGGCGGCGAGCAGCGCGGTTGCGATCAGCGGATAGGCGCCGCGATGGGCGTAGGCCGCATAAGTCATGTTGGCGGGCAACGCCACATGCCCCCAGAGATAGAGGCCATCGAGAACGGACTGCGCCGCGAACAGCAGATTGAACAGGATCAGCGAGCGCAGGATGGTGGAGGGGCCGAGGAATTCGATCGAGACGACGGGCGGCAGTGGCGGTGGCACGGGAGCCTCGGCGACGTCTGTGACGACAAGCTTCCTGCGCCGCCAGCGCACATGGATGAACGGCCAGACCAGCGCCAGCATCATGGTCCAGAACAGCACGCGTGGGGGGCTGACATGATCGAGGATGATTTTCGGGTTGAGCAGGGACAGCCATTGCTCGATCACCGGATTGGCCGCCGCGAACAGGGCGACAAAGACGGTGCCGAGCGTCGCCGGCAGCAGCCAGAGTGCGATGCCACGGGTGAATGCGGACATGTTGAAGACCTGAAGTGCTTCGAGGAAGACCCTGAAGGGGCCGAACAGAAAGAAGTTGCGCAATGCACGCGCACGATCGGCGAGCCCGCTCGTTTCCGGGCTGGTCGCAAACAGCAGGGCAATGGCGAGCGCCGCCACGAGAATCAGGAAGGACAGCGCGTTGAGCTCCTCGATCGCCGGTATCAGGCCCGCAACGAGAATGACGGCCCCGACCATGGCGCGACGCCGATCAAGCGTGGCATAATTGAACAGCATCGACATGCAGACCGTCGCGACCGCAAACAGCGTCAGCGACAGCCCGATCCGATGGCCATAGAACAGCCAGTCGGCGAGAGCAGCCAGCGCCAGCGCGCAGCCAAGCTCGGCTGGAATTGCGGATTGCCTGATCGGCTGGATGTCCGCCGCGATCGTCGAAGCCAGGCTCGTCATGTCCAGAACACCTTTCGTGATGGGTGGCATCACGAATCTGCACGGCAGATGTGCAGAAGGCGGGATCAACGTCTGCACCGTTTCAGGAGTCTTTTGCAGATTTCGTGCAGGCGCGCTTTTGCCTCTCGCGCAGCGCAAATCGCTTTGATAGGTGCGGATCATCCGCCATTCCTCGGACGTAACGCATCATGCAATTCCTCCGTCGTACCGGCCTGATCTTGCTATGGTGTGCCGCGCCTGTCGTCGCGGTCGCGGCCGCGAACAAGAACGATCCCTATCTGATCCCGCTGCGTGGTGGTGGGAACATCGCGCTCATCATCGCGAGTATCGCGATCGCCGTCCTGCTCCTTCGCCGCGGGCGCTGGCACAGCCTCTCCGGCAGGTTGCTCGTCATGCTCTGGTGCCTGCCGCCGATGCTGATGGCGGCGGCGCATTTCAGCTTCGAGCTGCGCAAGCACGACGTGCTCAGCGCTGACGTGGCCGAGGCACGTCAGCTCGGGCCGCACTTCATGGTCGGCTATTCCTCTTTTCCAGAGGTCTTGCGCCTTGCCGAACAGGGCTTGATCGGCGGCGTCTACGTCACCCGGCACAACATCCGTGGCCGATCGGTCGATGCGTTGCGTGCCGAGATCGCGGCGCTCCAGGATGTCAGGCGTGCTGCCGGCCTGTCGCCCCTGATCGTCGCCACGGACCAGGAGGGCGGCATCGTCGGCCATCTCGCGCCGCCGCTGACCAAGGTGCCGGCCCTGGCGACGCTCTCCGGGCTTGCTCCAGAAGACCAGCAGGCCAGGGCGGAAGAGTTCGGCCGCATCCATGGCCGCGAGCTCGTCAGCCTTGGCGTCAATCTCAACCTCGCGCCCGTACTGGATCTGAAGCCGCCGCAGCGGCGCAACCGCCTCGACTTTCATACGCTGATTGGCCAGCGGGCGATTGCTACAGATCCCGCCGTCGTCAGCACGATCGCTACTGCCTACGTTCGCGGGCTCGAAGAGTCCGGCGTGGGCGCCACGCTCAAACATTTCCCCGGCATCGGCCGTGTGCGCACCGACACACACCATTTCAACGCCAAGCTCGATACGCCGGTCAGGGAGCTGGAAGCGACCGACTGGCTGCCGTTCCGCGAAGTGCTGTCGCAGTCGCACAGTGCGCTGATGGTCGGCCATATCACACTGACTGCTGTCGATCCTGATCGCCCCGCCTCGCATTCGAAACGCGTCGTCGACGGCATTATCCGCAGCACTTGGAAATACCAGGGCCTGGTCATGACCGATGACCTCGTGATGGGTGCGATCTATCAGCACGACGTCTGCAAAGCCGTGGTCGAGGCCATCAACGCCGGCGTCGACCTGCTGCTGGTCGCCTATGACGGCGCGCAATTCTACCGGATCTTCGGCTGTGCGCTCGACGGATCGCGGCAGGGCAAGCTCGATGCGGCCATGCTGCGCGCAAGCGCGGCGCGGCTGGAACGGGGGCTTCCGATCGCGCAGGCGCGGGCGGCTTCAGGCGCCGTCCGCGTTGTCGAAAAGAACTAACCCTTTGCGAACTGACGATAGTCCGGCTCGCGGTGAAACCAGAATTCGTAGCCGCTGACGTTTTTCTGCATGGCGACGTCGTGGATCGGCTGGTTAAGCGGAATGACGGGAACGTCGCGCATGCAGAGCGCTATGAAATCCCTCACGCACCTGTCGTACTCAGCGGCGTCAGTGGTGAAGCGCGCCTTGTCGATCAGCGCGTCCATCTCCTTGTTCTGGTAGGAGGAGATGTTGAAGATCGAATTGTTGCCGTGAAAATTCCAGTAGAAGTAATATTCGGGATAGTCGAGCCAGCCGCTGAAGCGGTTGAGCGCGAGCGGCAGTTCTTTCTTGTTCAGCGTCGTGCGCCAGTTCGCGCCGGGGATCTTTTCGATTGAGGTCTTGATGCCGATCTTGGCGAGGCTCTCCTGGATCAGGATCGCGGTCGGCTCGCCGACGGTGGCCGTGCCCGTGTCCAACGACAGCGACGTCTCCAGGCCGGACTCGAAACCGGCCTCCTTCATGAGCGCCTTGGCCTTGTCGAGATCGGTAACGTAGGGCGACGGTTGCGGCCAGACCGGCTTTGAGACGTCTGCCGCGCCGCCATACATGGGAACGGCGCGGCCGAAGAAGGCACTGCTCTGGATCTGCTCATAAGGCATCGCCCAAGCGATGGCCTGACGCAGCTTGGCATTGTCGAACGGCGGCTTGGCCGTATTCAGTGCGACGTACCAGAGTGCGTTCGGGATCGGCACGCCCGAAACCTTGACCTTGCCCTCCCTGATGATCTGCTCGAAATCGCGCGGCGCAAAGCCGCTCGAAATATCGGCATCGCCCCGTTCCAGCATGGCGCGGCGGGTCCCGGCAGAGGGGACGTCGCGCGCGATGACGCGCTTGACCTTCGGCAGCGGCCCGCTCTTCCAGTCGTCGAAGCGCGCCAGCACGGTCTCGCTGCCCGGCTTCCAGCTCTCGATCTTGTAGGCCCCGCCGCCGGCCTCGTTGTTCTTCAGCCACGCCAGCGCCCACGGGTCTTCCGCCGTCGCGTTCTTCTTCGCCAGCTCGGAATTGATGATGAAAGGCACGACGACGGCGACGTTGAACAGCAGCATCTTGTCCTTGCGGACATAGTCGATGCGGAAGGTGTGATCGTCGACCACCACGAACTGCTCCGGCTTTTCGAGCGAGCCCGCCGACATCTGGAAGGTCGGGAAACCGCCGACCTTCACCGCACGGTCGAATGACCATTTGACGTCTTTGGCCGTGACCGGCGTGCCGTCGTGGAATTTGGCGTCCTTGCGCAGCTTGAAAGTGCAGGACATGCCGTCGGCGGCAACCTCCCAGCTCTCGGCGAGCTCCGGCGCGAGCTTTTCGCGGTCGTAAGATAATGTGCCGTCGGGCAGCATCTTCGACGCATAGGTCAGCAGGCGGTCATAGCAATTCCAGGACAGGCCGTTCACCGTCTGGTTCGAGCCGACGCCCTGCATGTCCAGCGAGTTCGGCCCAAGCTCCTGCACCACCAGCAGCGTCTCGCTGCGCCCCTGCGCCCAGACGAGCGACGGGGCGATCGTCAGTCCTGCGAGGCCGAGGCCACCAAGCACGACGTTGCGGCGAGTCAGATCGAAAGACGATGGGCTCATTGATGCCTCCTTCAGAGCGATTGCTCGTCAAAGAGGCAAGGCGCATGCCACCGGATGCGCTTCGTGACGTCGCATGTTGCGCGAGCGGTGCTGCTACGGCGTGACCGCTCCGCGCTCGACGCCGCGCGGGGCGGTCAGCTCCTTCCAGGTCGAGTTCGCGACGTGCACCGGCGAGAACGCCGGCCGTTCGACATAATGGCCATCGCCGGCCTCGGCACGCAGATCGCCATCCTTCCAAACGATGCGACCGCGCGAAAGTGTCGCGGCCGCACCGCCGGTGCAGGCAAAGCCTTCGAACACGTTGTAGTCGATCCGGCTCATCTGCCGCTTCGCGCTGATGGTTTTCGTCGCCTTCGGATCCCACACCACGATGTCCGCATCCGAGCCGACGGCGACCGCGCCCTTGCGCGGATAGATATTGAGGATGCGGGCGATGTTCGCCGAGGTGACCGCGGCGAACTCTTCCTTGGTCAGACGGCCCGTGGCCACGCCGGCGGTCCAGAGCAGCGCCAGGCGATCTTCGAGGCCGCCGGTGCCGTTCGGGATCTTTCTGAAGTCACCGAGGCCGAACCGCTTCTGCTCCGTCGTGAAGGCGCAATGGTCGGTCGCGACCACTTGCAGCGAGCCGGACTGCAAGCCCGCCCACAGACTGTCCTGGTGCGACTTGTCGCGGAACGGCGGCGACATCACGCGCTGCGCGGAATGATCCCAATTTTTGTTCTGATATTCACGCTCATCGAGCAAGAGATGCTGGATCAGCGGCTCGCCATAGACGCGCTTGCCGGCAGCCCGCGCGCGGGCGATCGCCTCATGGGCCTCGCGACAGCTGGTGTGCACGATATAGACCGGCGTGCCCGTCATGTCGGCGATCATGATGGCGCGGTTGGTGGCTTCGCCCTCGACCTCCGGCGGCCGTGAATAGGCGTGCCCTTCCGGACCCGTGACGCCGCGCGCGATCAAGGCTTCCTGCATCAGCGCGACCACATCGCCGTTTTCGGCGTGCACGACCGGCATGGCGCCGAGATGGGCGCAGCGCGCGAACGAGTTGTAGAGCTCGTCGTCGTTCACCATCAGCGCGCCTTTGTAGGCCATGAAATGCTTGAAAGTGTTGATGCCGTAGGTTTTGACCACGGTTTCCATCTCGTCATAGATCTGTTTCGACCACGACGTCACCGCCATGTGGAAGCCGTAATCGCTCGCCGCCTTCTCGGATTTGTGACGCCATTCCTGATAGGCGGCGAGCATCGACTGGCCGGGATCAGGCAGGCAGAAATCCACCACCATGGTGGTGCCGCCGGTCAGCGCCGCTTTCGTGCCGGATTCGAAATCGTCGGCGGTGACGGTGCCCATGAACGGCATTTCCAAATGGGTGTGCGGATCGATGCCGCCCGGAATGATATAGGCGCCGCTGGCGTCGAGGATCTCCGCGCCCGTGGGCGCTGCGATCGATGCGCCGATCGCGACGATGCTCTCGCCCTCGATCAGCACGTCCGCACGGCGCGAATGATCATGATTGACGACGGTGCCGCCGCGGATGAGGAGGGACATGGGAAACTCCGAAAGGAGAGGGGAGGACGAAACGCGGCAAAACTAAGCACAGCGGGCATGATGTGACAGGCGAAATTTTAGTCAACCGCCGTCCTTGGATTTCTGCCCTTGGCCTCGCTATCGCTACGCTGCCCGCGCGATCAATCCGTCAATCATCGCGCGCACGAGGCCGTCGATTTCCTTGCGCAGCGCCGGTAGCGGCACGGCGACCAGCTTCTGCTCCAGTCCGAGCGCCACCATGCCGTGGACCGCCGAGAACAGGCTGCGCGCGGTGATGCCGAGCTCCTCCGGGCTGCGACGGGGAAACAGCGCGGCGAGCGGCACATAGATATGCCTGAACAGCCGCATCTGGTCGTCAACGGACCAGTCCGGGACGATCTTGTCGGCCGCCATGCGATGCTCGAACAGCGCGCGCCAGAGCTGGAGATTTTCCGCAGCGAAATCGCAATAGGCAATCGCGATGCGGACCAGCCTCTCCTGCGGCGCGGGCTCGCCGGCACCTTCCGCGGCGCTGAGCGCGTCGTCCAGTCGATGCAGTGTGCGCGAGCCGACCCGCAGGATCAGCTCGTCCACGTCGGCGACGAGATTGTAGACCGCCCCGTTGGCGCAGCCGATCTCGCTGGCAAGATCGCGGGTTTTGAGGCCCGCCAATCCGCGGGTCGCGATCATCCGCTCCGCCGCCAGGATCAGGTCGGCTCGAAGTTTCTCTCGTCGCTCCAAGGCTTTAGTCATTCGCCATTAATTCCGTGAGCGCCGCTCAAATTTATCTTGAGCGACGCTCAAGATGTGCTACAAGGCTGCTATGAGCAATGCTCATAACAGGGAGCAAGCAATGTTCAAGACCGTCGTCACACTTTTCCGCGGCAGCGTGGCCGCCGCCGGCGAGGAGCTGGAGGACCGCACCGCCCTGCTGATCCTGGACCAGCAGATGCGCGATGCGGCTGCGGCCGTCGAGCGCAGCAAGCGGACGCTGGCGCTGGCGATCGCACAGGATCAGCAGGAAGGCCGCAAGCTCGAAGCCACTGTCGCCCGAATCGCCGACCTCGAGACCCGCGCTGTGGCGGCGCTCGATGGTGGCCGCGAGGATCTGGCCAAGGAAGCCGCCGAAGCCATCGCGGGCCTCGAGGCTGACCGTGACGCGGCGCTGACGGCGAGGGCGCTGTTCGCAACCGAGATTGCCCGGTTGAAGCGCCATGTCGCGAGCGCGCAGGCCCGCATCACCGAGCTCGAGCGCGGCCGCCGTGTCGCCCGCGCATCGGAGGCGGTGCGCTCGCTCCGTCGCAGCGGCATCGAGGCAGCGCGCCCTTACGAGTCTACGCTGCCCGAGGCCGAGAGCACCTTGCGACGTCTGCGCGAGCGGCAGATCGAGGCTCAGGCCGCCGACGATGCGCTGGTCGAGCTCGATGCGGCCAGCGGCCCGCTCGCCACCGCCGAGAGACTCGCCGAGCAGGGCTTTGGCCCCCGGCTCAAGACAACCGCGGACGACGTGCTGGCGCGGTTGAAGTCCAAGCGCACACCGACTGCCTGATCTCGAGCCCACTCATCATCGGAACCAACAGGAGACGACCATGAACCAGAACGGCCAACCCCACAGTGGTGCCTGGGTGACCTTCACTTACGTGTCCTTCGCAGCCTCCGCCTTCCTCGTCGCCCTCGGCGTCTTCTTCCTGCCGATCGATCTCTGGATGAAGGGCTATCTCTCCATGGGCGTCGTGATGCTGATCCAGACCTGCGTCACCTTGACCAAGACCGTGCGTGACAACCACGAGAGCAGCCGCCTCGTGAACCGCATCGAGGACGCCAAGGCCGAGCGGCTGCTGATGGAGGTCTCCAAAGCCGCGTGAGCCGAACGCCTGGAAGCGGCTTGCAATCTGACGCGGTGGATGCCGGCGCATCCACCGCGCGTTTGATCCGCATATCGCGCCTGCGAAATGCAACCGAGCCATGACGGATCGCACAGGTCTGCGGCCTTGCGCCGTGGCATCGGCCGGAGCACTCTGCGCTGGCGGTGCAGAGAACGCCGCCAACAAAGAAGGCCCGAGGAAGCATCCATGGCGGTGACGCGGATCGACTGCGACATCCATCCGGCGGTTGGTGGCACGCGCACGACGCTGCTGCCCTATCTCAGCGATCACTGGAAAGAGCAGGTGGTCAGCCGCGCCATCGACGGCCTCGATCTGACTTCTTATCCGCCCAGCATGCCGCTGTCGGGCCGTGCCGACTGGCGGCCGGCCAATGGCATGAGGCCGGGTTCCGACCTCGCCATGGTGCAGAAGGGCGCCTTCGACCAGCTCGGCGCCAGCCACGCCATCCTCAACGTGCTCTACGGCGCCCAGGCGGTGTTCGATGCGTATATGGCTGCCGACTTCTGCAAGGCCATCAACGATTGGATCGCCGCCGAATGGCTGTCGCGCGACCCGCGCCTGCGCGCGTCGATTGTGGTGCCGATGCAGGCGCCGGATCTCGCGATCGAGGAAATCGAACGCCGCGCCGGCGACAACAGGTTCGTGTCCATCCTGGTGCTGGCGCAGGGCGAGACTTTGCTGGGCCGGCGGCATTTCTGGCCGGTCTACCAGCTCGCCGAGAAGTACAAGTTGCCGCTCGCGATTCACGCCGGCACGCAATATCGCCAGGCACCGAGCTCGGCCGGCTGGCCCTCGCACCGCTACGAATATTACTTCGTCGAGGCGCAGGCGTTTCAGGCGCAAATCTTGAGCCTGATCTATGAGGGCGTGTTCGGCAAATACCCTGGTCTCAAGGTCGTGCTGATGGAATCAGGCGTGAGCTGGTTGCCGGCCTTCATGTGGCGTGCCAACAAGACCTGGCGCGGCGTGCGCGTCGAGGTGCCCTGGGTCGAGCGCGAGCCGGCCGCGATCATCCGCGACAATTTCCGCGTCACCATGCAGCCGTTCGATGCACCGGGTGATGCCAGAAGCGTCGAGGCGATCATCGACCAGATCGGCTCGGAAAAAATGTTCCTGTTCGCGTCCGATTATCCGCATTGGCAGTTCGACGGCGACGATCCGATCCCGCCGCATCTGCCAAAGAGCATCATTGCAAAAATGTGCGTCGACAATCCGCTGGAGACGTTTCCGCGGCTGTCGCTGGTTAACTAGTTCAGGAGGTTCGCATGAGTGAAGTCATCGACCGCCCGCTGCGCGACGACGAGAAGCCCGCTGCTTCGAGGCTGCGCATCGTCGATTGCGACGTGCATCCGAGCCTGCATTCGCACGATGATCTCAACGAGTTCCTGCCAAAGCGCTGGCAGCAGCATCTGAAGGAATATGGCAGCCATCTGCGCACCCCCTATCTCTTCACCACGCCCTATCCGCGCTCCTCGCCGCTGATCGCGCGGCGTGATGCCTGGCCGCCGACCGGCGGGCCGCCCGGCTCCGATCTCGCCTTCATGCAGAAGCAGCATCTCGATCCGCTTGATGTCGAGTTCGGCATCCTGCAGGTGCTCGATCTCTTCATCTTCTCGCAGCAGAATCTCGAATTCGGCGCCGCAATTCAGCGCGCCATCAATGATTGGCAACTGGCGTTCTGGTCGCATCGCGATCCGCGCCTGAAGGCCTCGATCCTGGTCGGGCAGGACGGGGTGGATCTGGCGATCACCGAGATCGAGCGCTGCGCCAAAACGGGCGAATACATCCAGATCAACGTCTCGCCGCGCGCCAACGAACCGCTTGGGCGCCGCCGCTACTGGCCGATCTACGAGCGCGCCCAGGCGCTCGACCTGCCGCTCGGCATCCATGTCGGCGGCTATGGCGGCCACGCGCCGACCGGCGGTGGTTGGCCATCTTATTATGTCGAGGAACACCAGTCCAACGCGCACACCATCGCGGCGCAGCTGGCCAGCCTCGTCATCGAAGGCGTGCCGGAGCGCTTCCCGAAACTGAAGATCGTGTTCATCGAGGGCGGTTTCGGCTGGATTCCGTCGGCGGTCTGGCGGATGGACCAGCATTTCGAGCGGTTCCGCAGCGAGGTGCCGCATCTCAAGCGCAAGCCGTCGGAATATGTGCGTGAAAACTTCTGGTTCACGACCCAGCCGATCGACGAGCCCGACGAGGCGCGGCATCTGCGCGCGCTGATCGAATGGGTCGGCATCGACCGGCTGCTGTTCTCGTCGGACTATCCGCACTGGGACTTCGATGATCCGCGCTTCGCCTTCAAGACGCCGCTGACCGAGGCCGAACGGAAGAAGATCTTCAGCACCAATGCACGTGCGGTCTACAAGTTCTGAGATTGGTATGGCCCGTCACATCGTCGCGTCGACTTCAGAGATCCCGCCCGGCGGCAACAAGGTCGTCGACGTCGCCGGCCGCGATATCGTCGTGTTCCATGTCAACGGGGAGTTCTTCGCGCTGCTCAACCGCTGCCCGCACGAAGGCGCGCCGCTGGAGAAAGCGGCCTGTGTGGCGCGGCTGACCTCGCCCGAGCCCGGCGTCTATGAGCGCTCGCGCGTTGGCGAGATGCTGCGCTGTCCCTGGCACGGCTGGGAGTTCGACATGCGCAACGGCCAGTCCTGGTTCGACCCGAAGCGTTTCAGGATCCGGTCCTATCCGGTCGCGGTGGAACGCGGCGACGAATTGCAGAAGGGGCCGTATGTCGCTGAGACATTTCCGGTCCATGTCGAAGATAGCTATGTGATTGTCGAGGTCTGACCCCCCTCCGTCATTCCGGGGCATTCGCGAAGCGAATGAACCCGGAATCTCGAGATCTCGTGTGCGCAATTACGAACCCTAGCCGTGCATCGCCCCGGAATGACTTCGTCGGTCGCAATGTTTCAGCTTGCCGATTGTGATTCCAACGCAATTACGATATGGCTCTCGCGCTTCCAGAGGCGGAGACCAGCTTTGTCGAAACAATCCCTGCGTGAAGAGGCCGAGCGCCTGATCCGCGAATCGATGGAAAAGAAGACCATCGTCGTGAAGCAGGGCACCACCCGCATCGAGGCGGTCTGCGGCAAATGCGGCGCGCCAAACCGGGTCCAGGCGGAAAAAGGCCAGAGCCGCGTCAAGTTCGCCTGCAAGAATTGCGGGCACAAGCAAGAGACGCTGTAGGTTTCTCGCCTACTCCCCCTTCACGAACCTTGCGAACGCATCGGCGTAGTCCGGATGCCAGCGCGACAGCGGCGGGCGGTTCTCGACGATGTCGCCGGCGGCCCACAGCATGCGCTTCTCGTCGAGCGCGCGCGGCACGTCGTTGTCAGGGCAGAGGATGTAGAAATCGCCGGCCTCAAGCCGTGCCAGCATGAAATCCACCGTCTGCTCCGGCGTCCAGGCGCTATCAGGCTTTTCAGTGCGGCCCTTGGCGGTTAGGGCGGTGAACACAAAGCCGGGGATCAAGAGATGCGCGGTGATGTGGCAATCCCTGGTGTTGCGCAGCTCGTGCTGGAGCGCCTCGGTAAACGCCTTCACGCCGGCCTTGGAGACGTTGTAGGCGGGATCGCCGGGCGGGGTCGTGATGCCCTGCTTGGAGCCGGTGTTGATGATCAGGCCTGCCTTGCCGCGCGCGATCATGTTCGGCGCGAAGATGCGCGCGCCGTTGATGATGCCCCACATGTTGACGCCGATGATGTGCTGCCAATGGTCCGGCTCGCCGAACATTGTGCTGCCCGGCTGGATGCCGGCATTGTTCATCAAGAGGTCCGTGCCGCCAAAATGCGCGCCCACGGCGCGTTCCAGTTCCGTCACGCTCTCGGTCCGGCTGGCGTCGGTCACTGATGTCATCACGTTCGCCGCACCTGCGATCGACGACAGTCTTGTTGCGGCTTCCGCCAGCCTCGCCTCATCGACATCGGCGATGCACACCTTCATCCCGGCGCGTGCGAACGCCGTAGCTGCGGCGAGACCGATGCCTGACGCGCCGCCGGTGATCACGGCAACATTGCCCTTGGCGATGACAGGATGCGGCATGGCTGTTCTCCGGGATCTGCTCTTGATCGAGCTATAGCATGGCATCGCGCGACCCTGCACAAGTCGGCATGGCAGGGCTTCGCTCCCCGCCGACTTTACGCCTTTCAGGCCTCGCTGTATTCTGCCTGACCTAACGATCCCGGCCAGATCGAGCCCATCAAAATCATAAACCCAGGGAGTGCAGACATGGCTGTGTCGCAGGCTATTCCGATCACGCGCCATCCGTTCGCCAACGGGTCCTACAAGCAAATGCTGATCGACGGGAAGTGGGTGGATGCCGCTTCCGGCAAGCGCTTCGAGACCCATAACCCCGCCACCGGCGAACTGCTCGCAACCGTTGCCGAAGGCGACAAGGAGGACATCGACCGTGCGGTCGCGGCCGCCCGCCGCGCCTTCGAGGGCCCCTGGAGCAAAGTCAAGCCGTTCGAACGCCAGAACCTGCTCTTGAAGCTCGCCGACCTCGTCGAGAAGAATTTCGACGAATTGTCGCAGCTCGATACGCTCGACATGGGCGCACCGCTCAGCCGCACCCGCGCCTATCGCCTGCGCGCCGTCGGCATGCTGCGCTATTACGCCGGCCAGACCACGGCGATTCACGGCGAGACCATCGAGAACTCGCTGCCCGGCGAGATCTTCTCCTACACGCTGAAGGAGCCTGTCGGCGTCGTCGGCGCCATTATTCCCTGGAATGGTCCGCTCACCGCAACGATCTGGAAGATCGGCCCGGCGATCGCGACCGGCTGCACCGTGGTGCTGAAGCCGGCGGAAGAAGCGCCGTTGACCTCGCTGCGCATCGCCGAGCTCGCGATGGAAGCCGGCATTCCGCCCGGCGTCGTCAACGTCGTGCCCGGCTATGGCGAGACCGCAGGCGCCGCGCTGGCCTCGCACCATGACGTCGACAAGGTCGCCTTCACCGGCTCGCATATCACGGGACAGTCGATCATTCGTGCGTCGGCCGGCAACCTCAAGCGCGTCTCGCTCGAGCTCGGCGGCAAGTCGCCCGATATCGTGTTCGCCGATGCCGATCTCGATGCCGCCGTACCGGGAGCGGCAATGGCGGTGTTCGCCAATTCCGGCCAGATCTGCAGCGCCGGCACCCGTCTGTTCGTCGAGCAGGCGATCTACGAAGAGTTCGTCGGCCGGGTCGCCGAGTTCGGCAAGAGGCTGCAAGTCGGCAACGGCCTCGATCCCAACGTGCAGATCGGCCCGCTGGTCTCCGAGCAGCAGCTCGAGCGCGTCACCGGTTATCTCGACATCGGCCAGAAGGAAGGCGCGCGAGCGCTCGCCGGCGGTGGCCGCGTCACCGAAGGCGCGTTGTCAAAAGGCTTCTTCGTTTCGCCGACGGTGTTCGCGGGCGTCCAGGACAACATGCGCATCGCACAGGAGGAGATTTTTGGCCCGGTCATCTCCGCGATCGCATTCAAGGACATGGACGAGCTGGTCAAGCGTGCCAACAACACCACCTTTGGTCTCGGCTCCGGCCTGTGGACGCGTGACGTCACCAAGGCGCATGCGGTCGCCAAGCGCCTGCGGGCCGGCTCGGTGTGGGTGAATTGCTACCAGGCGATGGATCCGGCCGTGCCGTTCGGCGGCTACAAGATGAGCGGCTACGGCCGCGAATCCGGCAAGCAGCACGTCGAGGAATATCTCAACGTGAAGGCCGTCTGGATCAAGACGGCGTAAGCGTGTTCTCTCACGTTCCGCGCGAGGGAATGTCTGCTTTTATGAGGGGCGGCGCCTTCTCCGGTGGCCGGCCCTCGCTATATGATCTGCATCCTTCCATAGCTATTCGGGGTCCCCATGAAGTTTCCGGCGTTGTTTAGACCGTTGCAGGTCGGTCCGTACAAGCTTGCGCATCGCGTCGCGATGGCGCCGCTGACGCGCATGCGTGCCGAGCGCGACAGTTTCGTCCCGCGGCCGCTCAATGCCGAATATTACGGCCAGCGCGCGACGAAGGGCGGACTGATCATCGCCGAAGCCTCGCCGGTGCTCTCGCAGGGCCGCGGCAATCCGGCAACGCCGGGCATCTATACGGAGGCGCAAGTAGCCGGCTGGCGCAAAGTGGTCGATGCCGTGCACGCGAAGGGCGGCATCATTTTCCTCCAGCTCTGGCATGTCGGCCGCGTCTCGCATTCTTCCTTTCACGGCGGTGAGCTTCCGGTCTCGGCCTCGGCGATCCCGATCAGGGCCGAGGGCATGAGGGCGATGACGGCCGACGGCAAGATCGCCGATTACGAGACGCCGCGCGCGCTGGAAACAGACGAGGTCAAAGGCATCGTCGAGGCCTTCAGGCAGGCCGCGAAGAACGCGCTCGCTGCCGGCTTCGATGGTGTCGAGATCCACGGCGCCAATGGCTATCTGCTCGAGCAGTTCCTGCAGTCACGCAGCAATCAGCGTACCGACCAATATGGCGGGTCGGTCGAAAACCGCACGCGCCTGCTGCTCGAGGTCACCGAGGCCGCGATCGACGTCTGGGGCGCGAGCCGCGTCGGCGTGCGGCTGTCGCCGCATGGCATCGCCAATGATTCCGCCGAGCCGGATCCGATGCCGCTCTACACCCATGTGGTGCAGGCGCTCGACAAGCTCGGCCTCGCCTATCTGCATCTGATCGAACCGCGCTCCAGCGGCGCCGGCCGCGCCGACGTTCATTGGGAGAACGTGCCCTCCGCCATGGTGCTGTTCCGCCCGCACTACAGCGGCGTGCTGATGACCGCCGGCGGCTTCACCGGCGAGACGGCAAATGCCGCAATCGCCGAAGGCCACGCCGACATCATCGCCTTCGGCCGCATCTTCATCTCCAACCCGGATCTGCCGCGGCGTCTCGAGCACGACTACCCGATCACGCCGTACAACCGCGCGACCTTCTATGGCGGCGAGGAGAAGGGATATACGGACTACCCTGCTTACGACGAGCTGACGCCGGCGTAGACACTCTCCTCGTCATTCCGGGGCGCGACGAAGTCGCGAGCCCGGAATCCATCAGGCCGCATACCTTGAGGTGGAATGGATTCCGGGCTCGATGCTTCGCATCGCCCCGGAATGACAGACTTGATTTGTTGCGCGACCGCATCCACAAATTCCGTCATTGCGAGCGCAGCGAAGCAATCCAGACTGCCTCCGCGGAAAGATTCTGGATTGCTTCGCTGCGCTCGCAATGACGACGGAGAGACCTACCATGGCCAAAGCCGCAGCCGCCGCAGGAACCGCCACGGGCCAATGCCTCTGCGGCAAGGTCACCTTCGAGATCGACGTCCCCGCGCGCTGGGCCTGGCACGATCATTCCGCCGCCAGCCGTCGCGCCCATGGCGCTGCTTACGCGACCTATGTTGGCAGCTGGAAGAAGCGTTTTCGCATCACGTCGGGCGAGACCACGCTGACCCGCTACGAGGACAAGGCGACCAAGACCGCGCGCAGCTTCTGCTCGCATTGCGGTACGCCGATCACTTATGAGCGCCCGCGCGGCCCGCACATGGTCAACATTCCCCGCGCCCTCTTCAAAGAGCGCACCGGGCGCCAGCCGCTCTATCACATCGCGATCGAGGAGCTGCAGGAATGGGCCTATACCGGCGAGCCGCTGGTGCCGCTGAAGGGCTTTCCGGGCGTGGTCTGGCAGCGCTCGAAAAAGAAGAAGCGCGCTAGCGGCGAGGATCCATTCGAACTCGGGCGCGAGGAGATGTAACGCCCCGCTCTCGTGCCCCGGACGCAGTGCGGCGCGAAGTGCCGCATTGCGTCCGGGACACTAGAGCGCAGTTCGCTGCTCACGCGCAACGCAGCCATGACCGCGCTTCCTTGCGCACGCCCCGAAAGTTCGGCCATCATGTCTTCCGTCCTTGCGGCAACGTCCGCTTCTGGAGGAAACATGAAGAACAAGATCACCGGCCGTTCCGCCTTTCTCGCGCTGCTCAAGGACGAGGGCATCACGCATCTGTTCGGCAACCCTGGTACCACCGAGCTGCCGATCATGCATGCGCTCAAGGACCATCCCGACCTGACCTATGTGATGGCGATGCAGGAGAGCCTGGTGGTGGCGATCGCCGACGGCTACAGCCGCGCCTCCGGCAGGCTCGTCGCCTGCAACGTCCATGTCGCGCCGGGCCTCGGCAACGCCATGGGCTCGCTCTACAACGCCCGGTTCACGGGCACGCCGATGATCTTGACCGCGGGCCAGCAGGAGCAGGGCCATGGCCTGATGGAGCCGGTGCTTTACGGGCCGCTGGTGCGCATGGCCGAGCCGCTGGTGAAATGGGCGGTGGAGGTGACGCGGCTGGAGGACCTGCCGCGCATCGTGCGCCGCGCCGCCAAGGTCGCGATGACGCCGCCGACCGGGCCGGTGTTCATTTCGCTGCCCGGTGACATCCTCAACAGCGAAGCCGGCATCGATCTCGGCCGCTCCACCCGCATCGACACGCGGGTGAAGCCGTCGGATGACGCGCTCAGAGCATTTGCCGCACGGCTGCTGAAGGCCGAGCGCCCTGTCATCGTCACCATGGACGAGGTGGTGAAGAGCGATGCGCTGAAGGAAGCCGCCGAACTCGCCGAGTTGCTCGGCGCCGCCGCCTATCAATCCTCGACGCCCTATGGCGCGCACTTCCTCTCGGAGAGTCCCGGTTTCGTCGGCACGCTGGCCCGCGTGCAGAAGGTCGCGCGCGATACGCTCGCGCCTTATGATCTCTTGATCGCGCTCGGCGGCGATCCCCTGCGCATGTCGGTCTATAGCGAAGTCGACGCGCTGCCTGATGGCCTCGGCATCGTGCAGATCGGTCTCGTCGACTGGGAGATCGCCAAGAACTACGGCGCCGAGATCGCGCTGAAGGCGGATGTGAAGGAAACGCTGCGCGCTCTGATCCCGGTGCTGAAGGAGATGGGCGGAGCGTCGCTGGAGAGCCGCGGGAAACAGCGCCTGGCCGAGCTTGCGCCGAAGAACTGGACAGCGCGGCGTGCCGCACTGGTCGAGCAGATCGGCAAGAGCGCGGGCCGCAACCCCATCGATCCTGACTATCTCGTACTGCAGATGGTCGAGGCGATGCCTGAGAATGCCATCCTCGTCGACGAAGGCCTCACCTCGAGCCGCCAGATCACCAACTTGCGTCCACACCGCGATCGCTATGGCTATCATGGCCTTGCCTCCGGCGGCATCGGCTGGGGCCTGCCGGCCTCGGTCGGCGCCAGCATCGCCAATCCGGATCGCCCGGTGTTGTGCTTCTCCGGCGACGGCAGCGCGATGTATTCGATCCAGGCGCTGTGGACCGCCGCGCATCACAAGCTGCCGCTCAACGTCGTCATCGCCAACAATGGCGGCTACCGCATCATCAAGCAGCGCCTGCTAGCTTTTCATGGCGACGACAATTATGTCGGCATGGATTTCGTCGATCCGCCGGTTGATTTTGCGGGCGTCGCGAAGGCGCTCGGCTGCGAGGCGATCAAGGTCAGCGATCCGCGCGAGCTGAAGGGGACGCTCACTTCGGCGTTTAGCCGGCCGGGGACGAAGCTGATCGAGGTGATGGTGGACGGGAAGGTGTAGGATGGGCTCCCTCCACCCGTCATTGCGAGGAGCCCTTGCGACGAAGCAATCCAGACTGCTTTTGCGGATACACTGGATTGCTTCGCTTCGCTCGCAATGACGAGGAGGGCGCAACTACCCCTTCCTCCCCACCCGATACCCCGCCGCCGGATGCGGCGGGGCTAACCGCGCCCGGCCGTCGCCGAACAGCTTTTCCCGCAGCGTCCCCCTGGCGTAGTCCTTCTTGTACCGCCCGCGCCTGGTCAGCTCCGGCACCAGCATATCGCTGATATCCTCGAAATCGCCGGGCGAGATCGCAAACGCAACGTTGAGACCGTCGACGTCGGTCTTCTCGAACCAGTCCTCGATCTTGTCGGCGACGCTCTCGGGCGTGCCGACCACGACCGGGCCGGCACCGCCGATGCCGACGTGCTCGATGACATCGCGCACGGTCCAGACGCGGTCGGGGTCGCCGCGGGTGACGTTGTCGAGCGCGCTGCGGCCGGCATCGTTCTGGACGTGACGGACCTGTTGGTCGAGCTCGTAGCCGGAGAAGTCGATGCCGGTCCAGCCCGACATCAGGGCGAGCGCGCCTTCCGGATTGATATGCGAGCGGTAGTCGGCATATTTCGCCGCGGCTTCAGCCTCGGTGTTGCCGCGGATGATGGTCATCATGCTGAACATCAGGATCTTGGCCGGGTTGCGGCCGAGCTTGGCGGCTTCCTCGCGGATCGCGGCGACGCGCGGCGCGATGATCTTGGCTGACGGTCCCGACATGAATACGCATTCGGCGTGTTTTGCCGCGAATTGCCGGCCGCGCGGCGAGGTGCCTGCTTGATAAAGCACGGGCGTGCGTTGCGGCGACGGCTCGCTCAGATGAATGGTGTTGTTGACGCGGTAGTTCGCGCTCTCATGATTGATGCGATGAACCTTTGAGGGATCGGTGAAGATGCCGCGTTTGCGATCGCGCAACACGGCGTCGTCCTCCCAGCTTCCCTCCCAGAGCTTGTAGACCACCTCCATATATTCGTCGGCGATGTCGTAGCGGTCGTCATGTCCGGTCTGCTTGTCCTTGCCGGCGCCGCGCGCGGCGCTGTCGAGATAGCCGGTGACGACGTTCCAGCCGATCCGTCCCTCGGTGAGATGGTCGAGCGTCGACATCCGTCGCGCGAACGGGTAGGGCGGCTCGAAGGAGAGATTGCTGGTGACGCCGAAGCCGAGATTTTTCGTTACCGCCGCCATCGCCGAGAGCAGCAGCAGCGGCTCGTTCGACGGCGTTTGTGCTGCATTGCGTAAGGCTGCGTCAGGGCTGTTGCCATAGACGTCATAGACGCCGAGCACGTCGGCCAGGAACAGGCCGTCGAAACGGCCGCGTTCCAGCGTCTTGGCGAGATCGATCCAGTAGGGCAGGCGGTTATATTCGGCGGTGCGGTCGCGCGGATGGGTCCACAGCCCGGGCGATTGATGCGCGACGCAATTCATCGCAAATGCGTTGAGCCTGATTTGCTTGGCCATGCTGGTCCCTCGGCGCCCTGTACTGAGCGCTCTTTGAATGATAGACGTGCGCCCCAACTTGGCGAAGTTCTTGCATATAATTGGCCCTTGGCAAGGGCCAAGAATAGAAAGGCTTGAGCTTGGCAAGGCCAAAATCGGCGGCACACCCGCCCTTGGCAAGTCAGGCTCGAGAGAGCAAGAACGAAATCGCAAGCCTCGCCACTTTCGAGCGTCCGCGTAGTCCGCTACGCTGCCTCGTTCCAGGACGTTGAAGACGATACTGATGACCAGAGCCGACGCCATCGCCCGCGCCCGGGACGACTTCCAATCCGGTGCGTTCCTCTCCGAACTCGACCGCCGCGTCGCCTACAAGACCGAGAGCCAGAACGCCTCGCGCGGTCCCGAGCTGCGCGCCTATCTGGAACAGGAGATGGTACCGGCCTTTGCCGCGCTCGGTTTCGAGAGCCGCATCGTCGAATCCCCGAGCGGCAAGTCGCCGTTCCTGTTTGCCGAGCATCATGAGAGCGCGTCCGCGCCGACCGTGCTGGTCTACGGCCATGGTGACGTCGTCGACGGCATGGAAGGCGAATGGCGCGAGGGCCGCGATCCCTGGCGCACGACGAAGGCGGGCATTCGCCTCTACGGCCGCGGCACGGCCGACAACAAGGGCCAGCACAGCATCAACATGGCGGCGCTCCGCGCGGTGCGCGAGGCCCGCGGCGGCAAGCTCGGCTTCAATGCCAAGTTCATCGTCGAGATGGGCGAGGAGATCGGCTCGCCCGATCTCGGCAAGGTCTGCGATCTCAATCGCGATGCGCTCAAGGCCGATCTGTTCATGGCCTCGGACGGGCCGCGGCTATCGGCGGATCGACCGACTCTTTTTCTGGGCTGCCGCGGCGGCATCCGCATTCATCTGGATGTGAATTTGCGCGACGGCGGCAACCATTCCGGCAATTGGGGCGGCGTGCTCGCCAACCCCGCGACCATCCTGGTCAATGCGATTTCGACGCTGGTCGACGGCCATGGCCGTCTCCAGTTCGAGGTCTTGAAGCCGCCGCGGCTGACCAACCAGATCCGCAGCTATCTTGCGGATGTACAGGTGGTGCCGACCGCGGACGAGCCGCAGCTTGCCGAGAACTGGGGCGAGGAGGGGCTGTCCGCGGCCGAGCGGCTCTATGCCTGGAACACGCTGGAAGTGCTGGCGATGTCGTCGGGCAATATCGAGAAGCCGGCCAATGCCATTCCCGGCCACGCCAACGCCGTGCTGCAACTGCGTTTCGTGGTCGGCACCAAGGTCGATGGGCTGATCGATGCTATCAGGGCGCACCTCGTCGCAAAGGGCTTTCCAATGGTCGAGGTGCGGGCGGGCCAGAGCTTTGCCGCCTCGCGCACCGATTTTGACAGCCCCTGGATCAAATGGGCGGCTGACTCGGTCCACAACACCACCGGCAAGGCGCCGGCGGTGCTGCCGAATTTCGGCGGCTCGTTGCCGAACGACGTGTTTTCGGAAATTCTGGGCCTGCCGACGATCTGGGTCCCGCACTCCTATCCCGGCTGCTCCCAGCATGCGCCCAATGAGCACATTCTGCTGCCGTTGACAGAAGAGGCCTTGACGGTCATGGCCGGCTTGTTCTGGGATCTCGGCGAATTACCGCGGCCGTTAACCTGAGCTGGCATCCAGCCAAAAGTCACATTCTAATCCGGCCCGAGATGTGCTTGCATCCGGCCGCATCATCCGAAAGGGGAGAAAAAGTGAAACATTTCCGTCACATCGGCCTCGCGCTGGTCGCCACCTTTGCTGTGAGCCAGGCTGGGGCCGAGGAGCTCACCGGCACGCTGAAGAACATCAAGGACACCGGCGCCATCACGCTCGGCTTCCGCGACTCCTCGATCCCGTTCTCCTATCTCGACGACAACCAGAAGCCCGTCGGGTTCGCGATGGACATCTGCTACAAGATCGTCGACGCCGTGAAGAAGGAGCTCAAGCTCGACAAGCTCGAGGTCAAGCTCAACCCGGTGACCTCGGCCACGCGCATCCCGCTGATGGCGAACGGCACCATCGACCTTGAATGCGGCTCGACCACCAACAATGCCGAGCGCCAGAAGCAGGTTGCCTTCACCAACACCCACTTCCTGACCGCCAGCCGCTACGTCTTCAAGAAGTCGAGCGGCATCAAGTCGATCGACGACCTCAAGGGCAAGACGGTGGTGTCCACCGCCGGCACCACCAACATCAAGCAGCTCACCGAAGCCAATGTCTCAAAGGGCCTCGGCGCCAACATCATCCCGGCCAAGGATCACGCCGAAGCCTTCCTGATGGTCGAGACCGATCGGGCGGTCGCCTTCGTGATGGACGACATCCTGCTGGCCAGCCTCGTCGCCGGCTCGAAGTCGCCCGATGACTACACCATCTCCAAGGATGCATTCTCCAAGCCGGAGCCCTACGGCATCATGCTGCGCAAGGACGATGCGCCCTTCAAGAAGGTGGTCGATGCGGCAACGGCTGCGCTCTACACCTCTGGCGAAGGCGAAAAGATCTACGACAAATGGTTCACCCAGAAGATCCCGCCAAAGGGCCTGAACCTGAACACGCCGATCTCGCCCGAGCTGAAGAACGAGTTCGCCAAGCCGACGGACTCGCCGAATCCGGACGACTACAAGTAGGATGCCGTTCGCCTCTCCCCGCTCTTGTCCGCCGAAGCCTTGGCGAAGCCGGATGCGGGGAGAGGTAAGAAATTCCGGCCATTCTGGAGGGAGTGGCCGGACATTTGCATAAGCGCCCGGGATACCTCTGACGGGCGCGTTCGCGCGGGGGACACGTGAACTACCATTGGAACTGGGGAATTTTCTTCGAGCCGAATCCGATGGGGACCGGCACCTATCTCGACATGCTGCTGTCGGGCCTGGTGTTGACCCTGAAGACGGCGGTGCTCGCCTGGATCATCGCGCTGATCTTCGGCTCGATCGTCGGCGTGATGCGAACGCTGCCGTCCAAGGCGGCGTCTTGGTTCGGCTTCTGCTGGGTCGAGTTCTTCCGCAACATGCCGCTATTGGTGCAGCTGTTCCTGTGGTTCTTCGTGCTGCCGGAGCTGTTGCCGAAGCCCGCCGGCCTGTGGCTGAAGCAATTGCCGAACGCCCCGTTCTGGACGGCGGCGATCGGTATCGGCTTCTTCATGTCGGCTCGTGTCGCGATCCAATTGCAGGCCGGCATCTCCTCGCTGCCGCGCGGGCAGAAGATGGCCGCCACCGCGCTCGGGCTGACCACCATGCAGGGCTATCGCTACATCCTGATGCCGATGGCGTTCCGGATCATCCTGCCGCCGCTGACGTCCGAGTTTCTCAACACCATCAAGAACACCGCGGTTGCCATCACCATCGGCCTGATCGAGCTGACCGGGCAGGCGCGCTCGATGCAGGAATTCTCGTTCCAGGTGTTCGAGGCCTTCACGGCCGCGACCATCCTCTATCTCCTCGTCAACGCCGTCGTCGTGACCGCGATGCGCTTCCTCGAGCGCTGGGTCGCGATCCCCGGCTACATCACGGGGAAATAGCGCCATGTTCAGCAATTTCGATTTCGGCGTCATCATCCGCGCGTTGCCCTACCTGTTCTACGAGGGCATGACGTTCACGCTGATGCTGACCGGCCTCGCAGCACTCGGCGGCCTCGTCTTCGGCACGGCGATCGCCTTGATGCGGCTGTCCGGCTACAAGGTGCTCGGCCGCATCGCCGGCGTCTATGTCGACTTCATGCGCTCGCTGCCGCTGGTGCTGGTGATCTTCTGGTTCTATTTTCTGGTGCCCTATATCGGCCAGTGGCTGACCGGAGCGTCGCGCCCCATCAGCGTCGGCGCGTTCGCCTCCTCGTTGATCACCTTCATCATGTTCGAGGCGGCCTATTTCTCCGAGATCATGCGCGCCGGCATCCAGTCGATCTCGCGCGGGCAGCCGGCCGCGGCCAGCGCGCTCGGCCTGACCTACGCGCAGACCATGCGCTACGTCGTGCTGCCGCAGGCGTTCCGCAACATGCTGCCGGTGCTGATCACGCAGACCATCGTGCTGTTCCAGGACACCTCGCTGGTCTACGTATTGTCGATCACCGACTTCCTCGGCGCCGCCAGCAAGGTCGCGCAGCGCGACGGCCGTCTGGTCGAGATGTATCTGTTTGCCGCAATCGTCTATTTCACCATTTCCTGTATCGCGTCCTTCGGCGTCCGCCGCCTCCAGGCGCGCATCGCCATCATCCGCTAGAGTAAAGCCGGTCATGATCGAAATCAGCCACGTCAACAAATGGTACAGCCCGACCTTCCAGGTGCTGACCGACTGCACCACCAGCGTCACCAAGGGTGAGGTCGTGGTGGTCTGCGGTCCCTCGGGCTCGGGCAAGTCGACCCTGATCAAATGCGTCAACGCGCTGGAGCCGTTCCAGAGCGGCGACATCAGTGTCGATGGCACCAAGGTCAACGATCCCAGGACCAATCTGCCGAAGCTGCGTTCGCGCGTCGGCATGGTGTTTCAGCATTTCGAGCTGTTCCCGCATCTGAAGATCATCGACAATCTCTGCCTGGCGCAGGAGAAGGTGCTGGGCCGGGCCCACGACAATTCGGTCACCAAGGGCATGCAGCTCCTGGAGCGCGTTGGCCTGAAGGAGCAGGCGCAGAAATTTCCGGCACAGCTCTCCGGCGGCCAGCAGCAGCGCGTTGCCATTGCGCGCGCGCTCGCGATGGATCCGATCGTGATGCTGTTCGACGAGCCGACCTCGGCGCTCGATCCGGAAATGGTCAGCGAGGTGCTCGACGTCATGGTCGATCTCGCCCGCGAAGGCATGACCATGATGGTCGTGACTCACGAAATGGGCTTTGCGCGCAAGGTCGCCAACCGCGTCATCTTCATGGACCGCGGCGAGATCGTCGAGGACGCCCCGAAGGACGATTTCTTCGGCAAGCCGAGAAGCGACCGCGCACAGAAGTTCTTGTCGAAGATTCTGTCGCATTAAGCGGTCGTCATCCCGGGGGATCCATCGGGCGGCGGTCCATGGCGTGAGATGGATTCCGGGCTCGTCGCTACGCGCCGCCCCGGAATGACGAAACGAGGGTGCTTGGTGCCCCCGTTTCGCGTATAAGCGCCCCAAATCCCCCTTCCCGCCAGGAGACCCGCCTTGGACCCGATCGCCTACGTCAACGGCTCATTCGTCCCGCTCGCAGACGCGAAAATCTCGGTGCTCGATCGCGGCTTCCTGTTCGCCGACGGCATTTACGAGGTCTCGGCCGTGCTGGACGGCAAGCTGGTCGACAACGCCTCGCATCTGGCGCGGCTGCAGCGGTCGGTCGGCGAGATCAAGCTCGGGCTGCCGGAGACGCTCGATCGCATCACCGAGATCCAGAAAGAGCTGATCGCCCGCAACAAGCTCGAAAGCGGCCTCGTCTATCTCCAGGTCACCCGCGGCGCCGACAAGAGTCGCGACTTCCCGTTCCCCAAGGCCGACGTCAAGTCGAGCCTGGTGATGTTCACCTCGGAGAAGGACATTATCAACGCCGCCTCGGCCAAGGCCGGCATCAACGTCATCACGGTCCCCGACATCCGCTGGGAGCGCCGCGACATCAAGAGCGTGGCGCTGCTGGCGCAGGTGCTGGCGAAGCAGGCCGCAGCCGAAGCCGGCGCCGGTGAAGCCTGGATGCTGCAAGACGGTTACGTCACCGAAGGTGGATCGTCCACGGCGTTCATCCTGACCAGGGACGACGTCATCGTCACCCGACAGAATTCGAACGCGATCCTGCCGGGTTGCACCCGCAAGGCGGTGATCGCGCTTGCGCAGGAGCGTCAGCTTCGCGTCGAAGAGCGTTCCTTCACGGTGGCCGAGGCGCTCGCCGCCAAGGAGGCGTTCATCACCTCAGCCTCGGCATTCGTGCAGCCGGTGATCGCCGTCGACGGCAAGACGATCGGCGACGGCAAGCCCGGCCCGATGGCGACGCGCCTGCGCGAGATCTATGTGGAGTTCGCCAAGGCGACGGCGGTTTAGGCGGTACGCTCCGCTGCCGTAGCTATCGAAGGGTGGGCAAAGCGAAGCGTGCCCACGTCTTCTTGAATGCATGGAGAGATGGTGGGCACGGCGCAAGTGCGCCTTTGCCCACCCTACGAGACCGTCGTTGTGGTGAGCTTACGCCACTGACGCCTTCACCTTCACCGGATGTACCGCGCGGAACGCGATCGCCAGCCTGTTCCAGGCGTTGATGGCGCCGATCAGCGCCGTCAGGTTCACCGTCTCCGCATCGGAGAAATGCGCACGGACCTGCTCATAGACATCGTCGGGCGCATGCGTCTCGGAGATCAGCGTCACCGACTCGGTCCAGGCCAGCGCGGCGCGCTCGCGGTCGGTATAGAGCGGAGACTCGCGCCAGGCGTTGAGCAGATAGATGCGTTGCTCGGTCTCGCCCCGCTTACGGGCGTCCTCGGTGTGCATGTTGATGCAGAAGGCACAGCCGTTGATCTGCGAAGCGCGAATCTTGACCAGTTCGATCAGCGACTTCTCGAGTCCGGTCGACTGGATCTGCTCTTCCAGCGCCATCAGCGCCTTCATCGTATCGGGGGCGGCCTGGTAGAAATTCATGCGGGGCTTCATGGTCGTTCTCCTTTGGCTTGGGGTCAGTGGGCTTCCCCGGCCGAGACATGGCCGGGCTTCTTCAGGAAGAGAACCGCGATCAGGGCCACGATCAGCGCCATGCCGAGCAGATAGAACGTGTCGCTGAAGGCGAGGATGTAAGCCTGCTTCTGTACGATATGGCCGATCGCGACATAGGCGCGATGCGACGCATCCGCACGGTCGAGCACGCCGTGATTGATGAAATACTGCGTGAGCTGTTCCAGCCGCGTGCGGGTGGCCTGCTCGAACACCGAGACAGACTGCATCAGCACGTTGGAATGATATTGCTCCCGCTTGGTCAGTACGGTCTGCAGGAGCGCAATGCCGACGGCACCGCCGAGGTTGCGCATCATATTGAACAAGCCGGACGCCGATCCCGCGTTCTCAGCTTCGATGCCTGATGTTGCGACCGCCGAGAGCGGCGCCATGACCAGCGCCTGGCCGATGGCGCGGACGACGTTGGGCCAGAGTAGCTGATCGGCGGCGTAGTCGTTGGTCATGAAGATGTTCATGAAGTTCGAGCCGGCGAACAGCACGAAGCCGATGGCGATGATGATCCGCGCGTCGAACTTCTGCATCAGGCGCGGCACCAGCGGGATCAGCACCAGCTGCGGCAATCCGGTCCAGGCCAGCACCGTGCCGATCTGCTCGGCATTGTAGCCCTGGATGCGCGCCAGATATTGCGGCAGGATGAAAACCGAGCCGTACAACGCGACGCCGAGCAGGAAATTGGCGAGCATGCCGAAGCCGAAATTGCGGCGGGCCAGCAGGCGCAGGTTCAACAGCGGCTTCTTCACGGTCAGCTCGATGATCAGGAACACGGTCAGCGCCACGGCTGCGATCACGCTGAGCTTGACGATGAAGGGTGAGCCGAACCAATCGTCCTTGTTGCCTTCTTCCAGCACGGTCTGGAGGGCGGAGAGGCCGATCGCCATGGTGATGATGCCGGCCCAGTCGCCGTCGCGCAGCAGTGACAGCTTCATCGACTTGGGCTCGAGTGCATACCAGAGCATGCCGACCATGATCGCGCCGGGCACGAGGTTGACGTAGAAGATGTACTGCCAGCCAAAGTTCTCGGTGAGATAGCCGCCGATCGTCGGGCCGATCGCCGGCGCGAACGTCGCCGACAGCGCGAACAGTGCAAGCCCCACCGGCTGCTTGGCGCGCGGCAAGAGTGTGATGATCAGCGTGAAGGCCATCGGGATCAGCACGCCGCCGCTAAACCCTTGCACGGCGCGCAGCACGATGATCTGTGGCAGGTCCTGCGCCAGCGCGCAGGCTGCCGACAGGCCCAAGAACAGGATCGCGTTGGTCAGCAGATAGATGCGGATCGAGAACACTTGCGCGAGCCAGCCGGACAGCGGGATCACCACGATCTCGGCGATCAGGTAGGACGTCGAGATCCAGCCGCCGTCGTCGATGCCGGCGCCGATCGCGCCCTGGATGTCGGCGAGCGAAGCGTTGACGATCTGGATGTTCAGCACCGCCATGAAGGCGCCGAGCGTGGCGCCGACCACGGCGATCCAGGTTTTCGCGGAGACGACAGGCGTTGCGGCGGCCGCTTGCGGGGCCGGGAGGTTGGCAGCCGATGCTGCATCGAGTGTCGGTTGAAGCGTGCTCATGGAAGCCTCGTCTCTGATAGGAGACAGGGTGCGTTGGTCGGGACGTTTCGACAACAAGGGAAGTCCGGGAAGGATCATCAGGCAGGACTTGATAATCCCTCCGCGACATCAGCCTCCGTTTGGCCGCGGCGCGTTGTCGGCGACGCGCTTGGCCGTCTCGCGCTCGGCCACTACCGTTGCTTTGGTATCGACCGTCGGTACCGCCGACATGCCGGGGCGCAGCAGGCCCGTGAGGCTGTGATCGTCGAGCACAATCTTCACCGGCACGCGCTGCACGATCTTGGTGAAATTGCCAGTCGCATTGTCCGGAGGCAGCAGCGCGAATTCAAGCCCGCTGGCCGGCGAAAGGCTGTCGACATGGCCATGCAGCGTGCGATTGCGAAAACTGTCGACGTGCAGCTCGACCGGCTGGCCCGCGCGAACATGCGTGAGCTGGGTCTCCTTGAAATTCGCGACGACGTAGACCGCATCGAGCGGAACCACCGCCATCAGCTGCGTGCCGGCCTGCACGTACTGGCCAACCCGCAGGCTGCGGGCGCCGACGGTGCCGTCAACAGGCGCGGTAATCTCGGTGTAGGACAGGTTCAGCTCGGCCTGATCGGCCACCGCGCGAGCGTGATCGAGCTGCGCAATGGCCTGCGCACGTTGGGTGGTCAGCACGTCGACCTTGCGTCGTGCGGCAACCAGGCCCGACTGGGCGTGCTGCAATTGCGCGTTGCTGGCGCGGAGCGCCGCATCGGTCTGCTGCGCGCGCTGGATCGTGCCGGAGCCAGACTTCATGAGCTCGTCGTAGCGGGCCCGCTCTTCCTGCGCAAACTTCAGATTCGCATCGGCAGCCGTGACGTCGGCGGTGCTCTGCGCGATCACAGGCTGTTGCAGCTCGAGCTGGGCGTCGAGGTTGCGCACGGAGGCTTCGGCTGCCGCAACGTCGGCGCGGGCCTGGCCGAGCGCTGCCTTGAAGTCGCGGTCGTCGATCCGGGCCAGCACCTGGCCGGCCCTGACCTTCGCGTTGTCGCCGACCAGCACCTTCGCGATATAGCCGGAGACCTTCGGGGCGATGATGGTGGAATCCGCCTTCACATAGGCGTCATCGGTCGTTTCAAGGTAGCGGCCGGTGGTCCAGTAGTCGTGCCCGTAATAGGCCGTGGTTGCAGCGCCGGCGAGGAGCGCGAGTATCAGGGCCGCGCGTCGAACCATCTTGCGGGCCGCGATTGTTGCCGGCGCCTTGGCGTAATCACGCGTAATTTCAGTAGCTTGCTGGAAGGTCTCGGTGCGGGGCATTTCAGACATGGCGCTCTCCGGTCGGCTCGCTGAGACTATCGGTCTTGCCGGGGCAAGTGATAATTGGCAAAATTCTGGAAGGATTATCCATTCAGGGTGGATAATCGGGGCCGCCGGCTTGGTGCCTGATCTCTATCGGGTGAGGCTCGCGACTGCCCCAGAGCGATTGCCGTTCCTGTCGCGCGATTGCTGCCGAGGTGGTGCCATGGACCGATTGACCAGCATTGAAGTGTTCAGCCGGGTGGCAGAGACCGGCGGTTTCTCCGCAGCAGCCCGCAAGCTCAACATGTCGACCACCATGGTGAGCAATCACGTCCAGGCGCTGGAGGAGCGGCTCGGGGTGAGGCTGCTTCACCGCACCACGCGCAAGGTCAACCTGACCGAAATCGGCAAGGCCTATTACGACCGCTGCGTCCAGATCCTCGCCGATATCGAACAGGCCGACGACATCGCCGGCGAATTGCAGTCGGTGCCGCGCGGCACGCTGCGCATCCACGTCGCCACCCATATGGTGCCATTCGTGGCGCCGGTGGTGGCGAAGCTGCTGTCGGCCTATCCGGAGCTCAAGGTCGATCTACGCATGGGCGAAGCCGACGTCGATCTCATCGAGGAAGGCTACGACGTCGCGCTGCGCATGATCCCGCCGCCGGATTCGAGCCTGATCGTGCGGAGCCTCGCCACCTGGCGTCACGTGCTGTGCTGTTCCCACGATTACATTGAGAAGCACGGCCGGGTGCGGAAGCTCGACGAGCTCACCGCGCATAATTGCGGTCGTCACCTGAACTATCCGTTTGGCGACGAGTGGCGCTTCCTCGATCGCAAGGGTGCACCGGCGTCGGTGCGCATTTCAGGCAGCTTCGTCACCAACAGCGGAGAAGCGCTGCGGAAGGTCGCACTGGGAGGTGCCGCCGTCTGCCTGATGGCCGGTTTTCTCATTCAGGACGACCTTGAAGCAGGCCGCCTCGTGCGCCTGTTGCCGGAATACCGGACCGTCGAGCTGTCGATGAACGCGGTCTATCCGCATCGCCATCATCTGTCGGCGAAGGTCAGGACCTTCATCGACATGCTGGTGCATCACAGCGCCGAGCAGCAGAAGCTGATCAATCCGTATTCGTAAGACGCAGACATCAGTGCCGTAGGGTGGGCAAAGGCGCCCTTGCGCCGCGCCTACGATCTTTTCCGATTGATGGAAATGGTGGGCACGCTTGCGCTTTGCCCACCCTACAAGAGCGTCAGCCGGTGGCGCGGATCTTCGGCGGCGAAGATGTGGCCAAACGCGCAAGCAGCTGCTCGACCTCGGGCTTCACTTTCGCGATGGCGATGTCTTTCACCGGCCCATAACCGCGGATCTCCATCGGCGCTTTGGCAACGGCGATGAGATCGGGCAGATGCGCTGCGTCGAGCTTGCCGAGCATTTGCGCGATGATGCTCTCGTACCAGGCAATCAGCTCGCGCTCGGTTCGCCGCTCGGCCGCATAGCCGAACGGATCGAACGGCGTTCCGCGCAGCGCCTTGAGCCGCGCCAATACCGCGAGCGGCAGCTGGATCCACTGGCCGAAAGCGCGCTTGCGCGGGCGGCCGCGCGCGTCGTGACCGGACGGCAGAAATGGCGGCGCGAGGTGATACTGCACGCTGAAGCCGTCTTCGAATTCGCGCCTCAGCTCATCGAGGAAGCCGCTTTGCATGTGCAGACGCGCGACCTCATATTCGTCCTTGTAGGCCATGAGCTTGAACAGGGCGCGCGCGACGGCTTCGGTCAGCGCCTCGCTGTTGAGCCCGGCTTCGGCCTCGCGGACTTTTCCGACCAGCGCCCGGTAGTGCGCCGCGTAGGCGTCATCCTGGTAGGCCGTGAGGAAATCGGAGCGTCTGAGGATGATCTGGTCGAGCGTCTCGGCCTTCGGCGCTTCATTCGTCTGCGGCAGGAAGCCCGGATCGGCGGCAGCGATCCTGCCCCACGCAAAGGCCTGCTTGTTGCGCTCGATCGCGACACCATTGAGTTCGATCGCCCGCAGCAGCGCCGATAGCGAGACCGGCACCAGTCCGCGCTGCCAGGCAAAGCCCAGCATGATGATATTGGCGTAAACGGCATCGCCGAGCAGGCGCTCGGCGAGCGCATTGGCATCGATGCTGTCGACATTGTCGTTGCCGATGACCTGCCGGATTGCGCGCAGGCGCGCAGGCGAGGCGAGATCGGCGTCGCGGAAGCGGACGACGTCGCCTGTCGGCATCTCTGCAGTGTTGATCGCCGCGCGCGTGCCGCGGCGATAGGTGCCGGAGGCCTTGGGCGAGGAGCTGACCACAAGGTCGCAGCCGATCAGCGCGTCGGCTGCACCCTGGTCGATACGGACCTGATGCAGCGCCTCAGGGCTTGCGGCCAGGCGGATGTAGCTCAGCACGGGACCGAATTTCTGGGCAAAGCCGGTGAAGTCCAGCACCGAGACGCCGCGACGCTCGAGATGAGCGGCCATGCCGATCAGCGCGCCGACCGTGATCACGCCGGTGCCGCCGACGCCGGTCACGAGCAGGTCGTAGGGCCGATTGAGTGTTGCGGAAGAGGGGAGGGGAAGCATGGCGGCGCGGCCGATCGCGTCGATCTGGCTGGCGCTCTTCTTCCGCCGCGTCGCGCCTTCGACCGTGACAAAACTCGGGCAGAAGCCGTTAAGGCAGGAAAAGTCCTTGTTGCAGGCGGACAGGTTGATCTGTCGCTTGCGGCCGAACGGGGTCTCTCTCGGCTCGACGCTGAGGCAGTTGGACTCGACCGAGCAGTCGCCGCAGCCCTCGCAGACGAGGTCGTTGATATAGGCAAAGCGCTTGGGATCGGCCATCTGCCCGCGCTTGCGCCGCCGCCGTTTCTCGGTGGCGCAGGTCTGCTGGTAGATCAGCACCGAGACGCCGGAGACCTCGCGCAGCTCGCGCTGCACCGCGTCCATTTCCTCGCGCGGATGGATGGTGACGCCATCAGGTAGGTTGGCCGGCGAGAACTGCGCGGGGTGGTCCGACACCAGCGCGATGCGCGTCACACCCTCGGCGCGGACGCTGTGCGCGATCGCCTGGACGCTGACGGGGCCATCGACCGGCTGGCCGCCGGTCATGGCGACCGCGTCGTTGAACAGGATCTTGTAGGTGATGTTGGCTTTCGCAGCGATCGCCTGACGGATCGCCATCGAGCCGGAGTGGTAATAGGTGCCCTCGCCGAGATTCTGGAACACATGCTTGTGGCCGGTAAATCGCGACGATGCCGCCCAGTTTACGCCCTCGCCGCCCATCTGGATCAGCGACGAGGTCTCGCGGTCCATCCAGCTCGCCATGAAATGGCAGCCGATGCCGGCCAGCGCCTTTGAGCCCTCGGGCACTTTTGTCGAGGTGTTGTGCGGGCATCCCGAGCAGAAATACGGCGTACGTGTTGCGCCCAAGACGTTGATCGTGCGCGCAGCTTCCGGCATCAGGGCGGCCGCACGCGCGGCAAGATTGAGCCCTGGAAACATCGGATCGAGCCGGCGGGCGAGCACGCCAGCCAGTGCGCGTGGTGACAGCTCGCCGATCCAGGAGATCAGTCGTGCGCCGTTTTCGTCATGCTTGCCGACCATGCGCTCGGGCTTGGCGCCGGGATAGTCGTAAAAATATTCCTTGAACTGGCTCTCGATGATGCCGCGCTTCTCCTCGACCACGAGGATCTCGCGCTTGCCCTTCACGAAATCCATGGCGTCGTGCAGCGCCAGCGGCCAGACCATGCCGACCTTGTAGATGTCGATGCCGATGCTGCGGCAGGCCGCCTCGTCGAGGCCCATCAGCCGCAGCGCCTCCATCAGGTCGAGATGCGCCTTGCCTGTGGTGACGATGCCGTAGGTGGCGTTTGGAATGTCGTAGATGTGGCGATCGATCGGATTGGCTTTTGCGAAGGCGTACACCGCGTGTTTCTTCGCCTCCAGCCGCTCCTCGATCTGCGGGCCCGGCAGATCGGGCCAGCGATAGTGCAGTCCATCAGGCGGCGGCGTGAAGTCGGGTGTGCGAAAAAGCCGCGGCGGGCGCAGCGCGACGGAGGCGCCTGACTCCACGATCTCCGAGATCGCCTTGAAGCCGACCCACATGCCGGAGAAGCGGCTCAGCGCATAGCCATATTCGCCGAATTCAAGATATTCGTCGACGCTTGCGGGGTGCAGCGTCGGCATGAACCAGCTCATGAAGGCGACGTCGGACTGGTGCGGCATCGAGGACGACACGCAGCCATGATCGTCGCCGGCGACGACCAGCACGCCGCCATGCGGCGAGGAGCCGTAGGCGTTGCCGTGCTTGAGCGCGTCACCAGAGCGGTCGACGCCGGGGCCCTTGCCGTACCACAGCCCGAATACGCCATCGACCTCGCGCTCTCCTTGCGTCTCCACCTGTTGCGAGCCGAGCACCGCGGTCGCCGCGAGGTCCTCGTTCACCGCGGGGAGGAATTCGATGCGGTCTTTCTCAAGCCGCTGCTGGATGCGCCAGAGTTCGAGATCGATGCCGCCGAGCGGCGAGCCGCGATAGCCGGAGATGAAGCCGGCGGTGTTGAGCCCCGCCGCCCGGTCGCGTCGCACCTGATCGAGCGCGATGCGGACAATGGCCTGCGTGCCCGTGAGGAAGACGCGGCCCTCCTCGCGATCGTAGCGGTCGGAGAGCTCGTAGGCATCGAGTGACGGAATGGCGTCCATGGTGGACCTCGCGCGGCATCCTGCCGATAGCGAAGGTTAGGCCCGGGGGACTGGTAGGTCTTACCTATTTTTCCCAGTTAAGCTACTATATCGGTAGATTTTTGCTAATTCCGCCAAAATGTGGTATATTTTATCAATTTGAGGCCCTCAATGATCGAAGACCAGGACATCAGGATTCTCGCTCACCTCCAGAAGGACGGTCGCGCCACCAACCAGCAGCTCGCCGACGAGGTCGGCATGTCGACCTCGGCCTGCTGGCGCCGGGTGCGCGCGCTCGAGGACAGCGGCGTCATCCGCGGTTATGCCGCTCTCATCGCGCGCGAGCAGGCGGGCTTTGCGATGTCGGCCATCCTCCATGTTTCGCTGGAGCGGCACGACGCCAAATTCGTCGACGAGTTCGTCTCGCGCGTCACCACGCGCCGCGAGGTGCTGGAGTGTTTTGCGACCACCGGTGATGCCGATTATCACCTGCGCGTCGTCGTGCAGGACATGGCGGCCTACAATCGTTTTCTCGACGAGTTCATGTTCCGCATCCCCGGCATCCGCTACGTCCGCAGCAATGTGGTGCTGAAGGAGATCAAGACCAGCGTCGCGCTGCCGTTTTGAGACACGGGAGGCGCCGTAGGGTGGGCAAAGCGAAGCGTGCCCACGTTATTTCATGGGGGAGAAAGATGGTGGGCACCGGCGCAAGAGCGCCTTTGCCCACCCTACGGCATTGTCGTTTACTTTCCTTCCCGCACAAACCTGTTCCGCAACGTCCCGACACCGGGGATGTCGATCTCCACGACATCGCCGTGCTTGATGTCAGGTGACGCGCCATCGGTGCCCATCCAGATCACATCACCCGGCCACAGGGTGAAATACTTCGTCAGCTCGACCAGGAACGGCACCACGCCAAAGATCATGTCGTTCGTCGCGAAGCGGTTGGTCTCCTTGCCATTGACGCGCACGATGGTCTGCATCGTCGCAAGATCAGCCTCGGTCTCGATCCAGGGACCCATCGGCTTGAACGTGTCGGCATTCTTCGAGCGCCACAGGCTGCGATCGGCCTTCTGCCATGAACGTTCGCTGACGTCGTTGCCGATGGTGTAGCCGAACACGCACTCCATCGCGTTCGCTTCGGTGAGGTGCTTCACCTTCTTGCCGATGACGACCACGAGCTCGCCCTCGTAATGGATCTTCTCCGTCGCAAGCGACGGGATCACGACATCCTCGTCATGCGCGATCAGCGCATTCTGGGCGCGGTAGCCGATCTCGGGGCGATCAGGCACGGCCGGCACCGTACCGGCCTTGTCGGCGGCTTCCTTGAGGTGCTTCAGATAATTCAGCCCGACGCAGTAGAAGGTGCGGGGGATCAGCGGCAGCTCGATCTTCACCTGCGACAGCGGATGCGTGCGCGACGTGCGCTGCCATTCACTGAGGGGATCGCCGTCGACCGCGATCACTTGATCGCCTTCGACCACGCCCCAGGAGGTCTTGCCGGAGGCGGTGAATTTCAGCCAGCGCATGTTCTGTCCTTGTTGTTATTCCGCGGCATCGTGCGGCTGCACTTTCCAGGCACCGGCGGCTGGGCGCGCCAAGCCGAGATTCTCCCGCAGCGTCTTGCCGCGATAGTCCTTCTGGAACAGGCCGCGCCGCTGCAGCTCCGGCACGACATGCTGCACGAAATCGGCATAGGAGCCGGGCACGTACGTCGCCGCGATGACAAAGCCGTCGCAGCCGCGCTCGACGAACATTTCTTCCAGTCTGTCCGCGATCTCCTTGGGGCCGCCGACCATGGCGTCATGCACGTGGCCGCGGCCGGAGAAGGTGACAAAGTCGCGCGCGCTCGGATTGCTCTTGCCCGAAGCCTTCAGCACGCCGTCGCGGATGCCCAGAATGCCCTGCATGCTCCTGAGGTCGTCCGTCGTCAGCGGTTCGTCGAGATGCTTGGAAGCAAAATCGTAATTGAGCGCTTCGGATAGCAGCGACAGCGCGTCGATCTCGAGCGGCAGCTTGTTGATCAGCGCCATCTTGTCTTCGGCCTCCGCCTTGGTCGCAGCGCAGACCGGGGTGGTCAGATTGCAGAGGAACATCTGATCAGGATCGCGGCCGGCCTTGGCGGCCTCGTTGCGCACGGCGGCGTAACCGTCCTTGGCGCCCTGGAGATTGCGCGCGGCGGTGAAGATGACCTCGCCCCAGCGTCCGGCAAAGCGCTGGCCGCGGCCGGATGCGCCGGCCTGGATGATGACAGGATGGCCCTGCTGTGAGCGCGGCACGGTGAACGGCCCGCGGGACTTGAAGGCCGCGCCCTTGTGATCGAGCCGCTTCACCTTGGTCGGATCGGCAAAGCGGCCGGTCTTTTTGTCCATGATGAGCGCGCCGTCGTCCCATGTGTCCCAATGGCCGAGCACGACCTCCATGAATTCGTCGGCCTTGTCGTAGCGGGAATCATGCTCGGGATGGGAGTCCCGTCCCATATTGAGCGCCTCGCCGTCGTTGAGCGAGGTCACGACGTTCCAGCCCGCGCGCCCGCCCGACATCAGATCGAGCGTGGCAAAGCGGCGCGCGACGTCGAACGGCTCGTAATAGGTGGTCGAGCAGGTCGCCCCTAGGCCGAGCTTGTCGGTCACCATGCCCATCGTGGTCAGCACGACAATCGGATCCATCTTCACGCAGCGGATGCCGTATTCGACGGTATGGGCGTGGTCGTTGCCGTAGCGGTCCGGCATGGCGAGACGATCGTCGAAGAAGGCCATGTGGAATTTGCCGGCTTCGAGAATTTTCGCGATCTCCTGGTAATAGTCCGCCGACATGAAGTCGCTGCGCGAGTCCGGATGCCGCCACGAACTCGGCAAGTTCGTGCAGTTCTGCGCCTGAAGGAAGCCGACCAGCACCATCTGCCTGTCCATGCTGCTGTCTCCGGATGTGTCAGGACAGATCGAGGGCGATAAGGAAGTCCTCGGAGGCGCCGGCCGCTCGGAGCAGCGCCGCGCTGACGCGCGTGAGGCGGTCGGCCTTGACGATCGGCATGGCGTTCCCTCGGCTTTCGTGCCCTTAACGGACCTGTTGTTGGGTGCCATCGTCTCAAAGCGGAGCTGCGATATCAATCTCCCGTAAACCAATACAGGGCTGCAAATTCGTAGACAGAGCGCGCCTTTGGTCGAAGGCTCCTGCCGCGCGGCGGTATTCCCGGACATTTTTCAGCTATCATTCGCTGCTCGTTCACCCTGATTGGCGGTTTCCCTGCCGCAATAACGACCACTTAGGCGATCCCTATTCATAAGGTACCCGGGAAAAATCGGCAGAAATGCCCGGGAGTTGAGATCGTGTCGACGTCACTCGCGCGCACCTTTGCGGCGCTGAGCGCCATTAACGAAGCGATCCTCTACGCGAAATCGCCGGAGGAGCTGTACCAGAGGGTCTGCGACGCCGGGTTTTCCAGCGGAGACTTCATGGCCGTCGCGGTGTTCCTGGTGGAGCCGGAGGGCCAGCACCTGCGTTTCGCTGCCGGGCGTGGCGACGACGTGGCTCGCCTGCGCGCGCTCAAGATCACCACCGAAGCCGGCGCGCCCGAGGGCTTGGGTGTCGGCGGCGAGGCGTTTCGCACCCAGAAGCTCTGCATCAGCAACGACTATCTGAACGATCCGCGCTCGCTGGCATGGCGTGAGGGCGCGACCAAAGCGAATATCGGCGCCGCGGCGGCGCTACCGCTTCTGTGTAACGGCAGCAGCGTCGGTGTGCTGTACGTGACCCGCAGCGAGGCCAACTCGCTGAACGAGCAGATGGTGTCGCTGTTCGAGCGCATGTCGACCAACATTTCCTACACGCTGGAGAATTTTGCGCGCGAGGCCGCGCGGCAGGCCAGCGAGCGGACGACGCGGCGGCTCAACCGCATGTTCGGCGCGCTCAGCGCGACCAATGAAGCCATCCTTCGTGCAAAGAACGAGCAGGAGCTGTATCAGCTCGTGTGCGACGCCTCCGTGCACGGCGGCAAGTCACTGGCGACGTTCGTTCTGTTGAAGGAACCGGATTCGCACTGGTTGAAGCCCGTCGCCGGCACCGGCGAGAATCTGGAGATCGCGGCGCAGACACTTTACTCTACTGATCCCGACAATCCCTACGGCCGCGGCATTTCCGGCGAAGTGTTTCGAACACAGAAGCCCATTGTCGAGCGCGATCTCGCGCGTCGCACCAAGGGAACGCCGTGGGAGCAGCCCAACGTCAACACCGGCGTCGCCGCGCTTGTCGCGGCGCCGCTGGTCAAGCGCGGCCAAAGCATCGGCGTCATCCTGGCCTTCCTCAGCCAGTCCTGGGCCGCCGACGGCGAAGTCGTCGGGCTGATGCTGCGCATCGCCGAGAATGTCTGCTTTGCGATCGACAATTTCGACCGCGAGGCCGAGAAGGCCCGGATCGCCGAGGAGGAGGAACGCCTGGCGCGCATGTATGCGGCGCTGAGCGCGACCAACGAGGCGATCCTGCGCGCCCATTCGCGTGCCGAGCTGTTCGATCTCGTTTGTGAAGCAACTGCCAAAGGCGCCAAATTCACCTCGGCCGCCATCGCGCTGGTCGATCACCAGGCCGAGCTGCTCCGCGTCGCCGCCTGTTACGGTCCGAACGCAGATGCGGTTCGCAACTTCAGATTTTCGACCTCGGATCAGGTGCCCGAAGGCCGCGGGTTGACCGGAACGGCTTTCCGTACCCGTCAGCCCTGCATCAGCAACGACGTGCTGTCCGACGACCGGATCAAGCCCTGGGCGGACAATGCCCGCCGCCACGGCATCGGATCAGCCGCGGCGTTGCCGCTGTTCAACGGCGACCGTATCGAGGGCGTATTCGTGTTCAACTCGCCGGAGCGCGGCACCTTCACGCCGGAATTTGTCGAACTGCTGCAGCGGCTGCAGGCCAATGTCGCCTTTGCGCTCGACAATTTCGATCGGGCCGACGAACGTGCGCGGGCCGAAGCGCAGAAGGAGCGCCTGACGCGCATGTTCGCGGCGCTCAGCGCCACTAATGAAGCGATTGTGCGCGCCAAGTCTCGTACTGAGCTGTTCGAGCTCGTCTGCCGGGCCGCGTCCACCGGCGGCAAGTTTACCTCGACGACCATTGCGCTCGCCAGTGCGGACAGCGATCAGCTCGCGATCGTCGCAAGCGCGGGACCTTCCGCCGAGACCACCCGCAACGTCCGTCTCTCCGTCGACGCCGGCCGGCCCGAAGGCCGTGGCATGAGCGGAACGGCGTTCCGCACCCGCCAGCCTTGCATCGTTAACGACTACGTCAACGACAGCCGCGTCAGCGCCTTCCATGCTGTCGTCCGGGTCGACGGGGCGCGCTCCGGCGCGGCATTTCCGCTGATCACGCACGACAAGGCCGTTGGCGTCATGATCTACATGTCGACGGAACAGGACACCTTCACATCCGAGTTCGTCGAGTTGCTGCAGCGTCTCGCCGACAACGTCTCTTTCGCGATGGAGAATTTCGATCGCGCCGACGAGAAGAACAAAGCCGACGAGCGGATCGAATACCTCGCCTCGCATGACAGCCTGACCGATCTGCCGAACCGCGAGACCTTCAACGGGCTGCTGCGCGAAGCGATCGACAACGCGCAGCGCCATGATCACCGCTTCGCAGTGCTGTTTATCGATCTCGATCGCTTCAAGGTCATCAACGACTCGCTCGGGCACGAGGCCGGCGATTTGCTCCTGCTCGAGGTGGCAAATCGCTTGCGCGGCGCGCTACGGGCCAGCGACGTTGTGGCGCGCCTCGGCGGTGACGAGTTCGTGGTGATCCTCGATCAGTGCGGCGAGATCGACGATGTCCAGCGCATCGCCGCCGGGCTGCTCGCCGCGCTCGCCGAGCCGATGGAGCTCGCCGGTCACGAATGCCACACCACGGCGTCGATCGGCATCGCGATGTATCCGGCCAACGGCGCCGATGCACAGACGTTGACCAAGAACGCCGACATGGCGATGTACCTCGCCAAGGAAGACGGCAAGAACGGCTATCGCCTCTTCTCCAAGGAAGTAAAGACGCAGTCGATCGAACGTTTGTCGCTCGAAAGCGCGTTGCGCCGGGCGCTCGAACGGGAGCAGTTCTCGCTGAACTACCAGCCCAAGGTCGACATGGAGACGGGGCAGATCACCGGCGTGGAAGCGCTGCTCCGCTGGAACCACCCCGATCTCGGCAACGTCTCGCCGGCGCAGTTCATCCCGCTCGCGGAAGAAACCGGCCTGATCGTGCCGATCGGCCGCTGGGTGCTGAACGAAGCCTGCGCGCAGGCGATGGCCTGGCAGCGCCGCGGCCTGCTGCCGTTGTCGATGGCGGTGAACCTGTCGCCGCGGCAGTTCGCCGACGAGCATCTGTTGCAGGACGTCGACGAAGCGCTGGCGGCGTCCGGCATGTCGCCGGTGCTGCTCCAGCTCGAGGTCACCGAGAGCATGATGATGCGCAATGTCGGGCGTGCGCTGAAGGTGCTCGACGCGATCCAGAGCCGCGGCATCCGCTTGGCAATCGACGATTTCGGCACCGGCTATTCGTCGATGTCGCTGATGAAGCATTTCCCGATCGACACGATCAAGATCGACCGTTCCTTCGTGCGCGACCTGCCGCAGGATTCGGAGGACCAGGCGATCGCGCAGGCCATCATCAGCATGGGCAAGGCGCTCGGCATGACGGTGGTTGCCGAGGGCGTCGAGAATGCCGAGCAGGAAGCGTTCCTGCGCACCCATGGCTGCGACGAGATGCAGGGCTTCCTGATCTCCAAGCCGTTGCCGGCCAAGCAGGTGGCCGAGCTGCTGCGGCCGATCGAGCTGCCGATCGCGCCACCGCTCCAGCCGGAGACGGACTTGGCCGTGGACGAGGTGCGACCGGTGTTGAAACGCGCAATCGTCTGACGGCTGCGCAACGCGATCGAGGCGGATGCGCTACAGCATGATCCGGAAAAGTGTGCAGCGGTTTTCCGAAAAGATCATGCTCAAACAATAACCTAAAAGCGCGATTGTGATTCATCCTGATCACATCGCGCTTGAGGCCTCAGCGATTGATCGGCGGGTTGCGGCTGAAGAGAAGATAGATCGCGCGGGGATTGGTGGTCAAATAGCGCCAGAACAGACGGCGCGGCTCGAGCCAGGTACGCCAGGCCCATTCAAGCCCGACCCTCTGCATCCATCGCGGCGCGCGGGAGCGGCTGCCCGACAGGAAGTTGAAGAGGCCGCCTGACGTCTTGATGATGCCGACATTGGTCAGCCGTGGCGTGTATTCCTCGACAAAAGCCTGCTCGCTGGGGACGCCGAGCGCCACCCACAGGAAGTCGGGCGCCAGCGCGTTGATCTCGTCGACCTTGGCCCGCAGCGCCTCGCCATGGAGATAGCCATGGCTGTATCCGACGATTTCGAGCCTCGGATACATGTTCTGGACGCGCCTGACGGCCGCGGCGTTCTCCTCCTCGCTGGCGCCGAACATGTAGAAGGTGCGACCGGTCACCTCCGCTTTGCGCGCGACGACATGGAACAGGTCGGTCGTGGCAACGCGCTCCGGCAATGGAAACCAGGACTGCAGCTTCGAGGCCGCCACCAGCGGCTGGCCGTCGGCATTGATCAGATCGGCGGCGCGGAACAGACGTTCGATCTGCGGCTCCGTCGAGCAGCGCGCCAGCACCTCGCCGTTGGCGGAGGTCAGGTACAGCGGCCGGTTGATGCGGTGACGTTGATCGGTCGCAGCGATCATGAAGTCGGCGGTGGCTTCCAGGTCGAGCGCAGCCATGCGCAGGCCACCGACAGTGATCCGGGGCACGTCGGCGGTTGCGGCCCGACCTTCGAGATTGACGCGGCGCTCAAGCATATTGTTTGCCTCGCTGGAGCGTTTGGGTTGCCGGGGTGAGCTCGTCGAGCACGACGCCGACAAGCTTGCGCTGGGCGGCGCCGAGCGCGGTCAGGATCTCTTCCATGCTGTCGTTGATGTCGTGGCTGGTCGGCAGCACCGCCACCAGCGCGTCAGCGCCATCGAGCAGCTTGCGGCCGGCGGCCGAGAGCGGCATCGCGGGGCCGTCGAGAATGACGAGGTCATAACCGCCGGCCGCGCGCGCCTGCGCGATTGCCTTGCGGATCGACTCAGTGGCCTTGCCGGCATCGGTCTCGGTCGCCGGCAGCACCGAGATGCCGTTCACGGTCTTGATCTCGCGCGCGGCCTTGCTGCCGATCGAGAACCAGCCCACCTTGCCGGTTTCGGCCTTGCCTGGGCGTTTGATCCTGTTCGAGAGCGCGTGTGATTGATGGTCGGCATCGATCATCAGCACGCGGCTGCCGTCGCGCGCGGCCGCGAGCGCGAAGTTCAACGTGGTCACGCTGCGCCCCGAGGTCTGGCCGGTCCCGACCAGCGCAATCACGGGCATCGTCTTGGTGCCGGCGCGGCGCGCCATCGCCGCACGCATGTCGCGCAGCGCGTTGAGCAGCGTCGTCAACGGAAATCCGGGCCGGAGTGTCGGCCAGCCGATTCGGGTCAGGTCGACGCCGCTGCCCCTTGCGAGAATGGCGCCGAGCGTGCGGATCACGTCCGCCTCCTGCAGCCGGGCGATCAGCGGCTTCTCGACCAGCGCGAGCGCGGGCGGAGGCGTGGTGGCTTCGACCTCAGGCATCGCGATTTCGGGCGCAGGCTTGCGTTCGCGGCGGCTCGGTTCGGGGGCGGTCGTGCCATTGAACAGATGCTCGGCCGCGACGAACCAGAAGATGGCGGCGAGCGCGCCGAAGCCGAAGCCGATCATCGCGAACAGGGTCATGCCCGGCGGGAACGAGCGGCGTTGCGGTATCGTGGCTTCGCCGATGACGCGCGCCGCCGAGGTGTTCAGGGTTTCCTGTTCCTCGGTCTCGCGCGAGCGCTTGAGAAATGATTGGTAGACATCGCGGCTGGCGTCGGCTTCGCGCTCGAGCTCGCGCAGGCGCACCGCCGCCTGGCTCAGCTGCACGCTCTGTCGCTTCTGCACCTCCAGCGCCCGGTTGAGCGAGGCTTCGTAATCGCGGGCGCGGGTCAGGTCGTTCTTGGCGGACAGTGCGAAGCGATCGATCTCTTCGTTGATGGTGCGCTTGAGATCCTCGACCTGCTTCTCGGTCTGCCGCAGCGCCGGGTGGCGCGGGCCGAGTTCGGCGGTCTGCTCCGCATATTTCTTGCGGGCGTCGGCATATTGCGCGCGCAAATTGGCGATGGTCGGCGATTGCAGCGCTTCGGGGATTGCGCCCGCATCCGCGGCGGTCCGCTTGTTGGCCTCGATCTGGTCCAACCGCGCTTGGGCGTCCATCGTCGCTGCGCGGGCCGCGGACAGGCGCTGGTTGCTGGAGGAGAGTTGCTGATCGGAGATCAGCGAATCCTGGGTGCCGACGAAATTGTTCTGGGCCTTGTAGTTGGCAAGCGCGGTCTCGGCATTGCGCAGCCGCTCGCGCAGCTCCTTCAGCCGGCCCGACAATTCGCTGGTGGCGCGCCGCGCCGCCAGGGCCTGGGAGTTGCGGGATTCCGTGAGGTAGGTGCTGGTCAGGGTGTTGGCCAGCATCGCCGCCTTCGCCGGATCGGTCGACCAGACCTCGATGTCGACGATAAAGCTCTTTTCGGTCTTGCGGATCGTGATGTGCTTGTTCAGCGCGTCGAGCGCGGCGAGCTGCACCTCCTTGGCTTCCGCAGCGGAAGGCGTGCGGAGCTGGAGGCCGACCAGGCCGAGCAAGGAGGCAGCCAGGGTCTTGCCGTCGCTGCCGCCGAATTCCGGATCCTTGTCGAGACCTGCCTGCTGGATCACCTGCAGCAGAACGCTGTTGGAGGTGATGAGGCGCGCCTGGCTCTCCACCAGCATGGACATGCCGGAGACGTCCTGCGCGCGCGGCGTCAGCTCGCGATCGACCAGTTGAAGCTCGCGGGGATCGACATAGAGCTGCGCGGTCGCGGTGTAGCGGGGTGCCAAGCTCTTGCCGACGACGACGGCGAGGCACGCGCCGATCAGTGCCGCGGAGGCAATCGCGATCCTGCGCCGCCACAGCAGGCTGGCGAGCTCCAGCACGTTGAAGCTGGACTCGGATCTCCGCCGCGAGGCTTCCGACGCGGTCGGATTTTTGGCCCGATCGATCGGCTGGTTGTAGTCAAGCATAGTCCCCAGCTTTCATTGCAACGGTCGCGGGCTGAGGGGTTACTCTTCGCTTTACGCCTCGCACCGGGGATATAGGTGCCCAATCAACGCAACAGGGAAAATTAACCATACTCATTGAGGGACTATTCACCGAAATGGCAAACAAAGCGTTTAAGGGCACGCCGCCTCTTGCCGCGTCGTTGGGCCGCCTCGGTGCCGCCAGCCCTCCAGTGATTAACGGTTCGTTACCATGCGTGCCCGGCGGCGCGCACATCGGCAGCACGGCGGCGCCGTCGAAGGCTTCGAGCTTCGGCAGCGTCGCCGTCGCGAGATCGATCGTTGCTGACCTGCCCATTGTTTCCAACCGCGCTTGTTCGACTTAAATTTACAGGAAAAATCTCGCGACCTCGAAGAGCAAATCCGGTGCCGCGGGGCATCACCGATCGCGGTGCTTACAGCTGGGTTAATCAGACCCCGCGTTAACTACGGCATCGTTCATGCCTGCGCCGCTGGCGCGTGATGGACCGCGAATTGCAGTGTGAGGCGCGACGGAATTTGCAGGAAAAAAGCACGCGAAGCGATCAAGCGCATGACAGGACGCCTCACGGACGCGACATCGCCGTCGCGGTGCAATTTGATCACGCGGGCAGGCCGCTCATATTGGGACGCATCTGTCCCGTGCGGCCGTGCCGTCGCGGGACAGTGGAGGCAGGGCTTTCTCAACATATCTCAGGCATTGAGAACGCAATGACGCTGATCCCGACAGATTTGTCCGCCAGCCGGATCTCAGACGCGGTGCGCGATCCCTTCAGGGAGATCGCGACGAGTTCGCGCGTTATCGACCTCTCGGTCGGCATCGTCGTCTGCATTCCCTGTTTCCGCCGACCTGAACATCTGCGGCTGACGCTGGATTCGCTGGTCAACCAGCGCACCCCGCGCTCATTCGCGGTGGTCATGGTTGAGAACGATGCGGCAGCACGCGCGAGCGCGCCGGTGGCTGCGGAATACCTCGTGTCAGGCAAACTCCAGGGCATCTGTCTGGTCGAGAAGCGGCAGGGCAATTGCCGGGCGATCAACGCCGCGTTCGAGACGGCGCAGGCGGTGTTTCCCGCCGCGACCCGCTTCCTGATGATCGACGACGACGAGATCGCTTCGCCCGATTGGCTCGAGCTGATGGTTCGCACGGCGGAGGCGACCGGTGCCGACATTGTCGGCGGACCGGTGCTGCCCGTGTTTGACGATGACAGCCAGCCCTGGCTCGCGCGTCATCCCGCCTTCTGCCCTGCCTACGATTACACCGGTGCTGTGCCGATGATCTATGGCTGCGGCAATTGCCTGATCACGCGCGCTGCGTTCGACCGGCTCGGCAGCCCCGCCTTCGATCTGCAGTTCAATTTTCTCGGCGGCGGCGATTGCGACTTCTTCTATCGCGGCCGCAATGCCGGCATGATCTTCCACTGGACCGCGGAAGCCGTCATCACCGAGACCGTGCCGCAAAGCCGCACTGACTTCGGCTGGATCGCCAGGCGAGGCCTGCGCATCGGGGTCATCAACTATCGTGTGCGATCCAAGGCCGCGCACGGTGCGTCGGCACGGGCGCGCCTGTTTGCGCAGACGCTCGGACGGCTGCCGCTGTCTCTGGTCCGCTCGCTCCGCTTGCTGACGTCATCGAAAGCGGTCGTCGCGATGCATCCCATGATGGTGGCCGTCGGGTCCACGCTCGCGGCATTCGGTTACGATCCGAAGCCCTATCAGGCCTCGAACACCGTCTCCTGACGGGTTGGCGCAGAGACGCTAGATCCCAAGCCAGGAAAGCGCAATCTTGATCGCGGACCGCGGCATCGCCTTGAGCGATCGCTGCCCGACCATGCCGAGATAGGCAAGCGCCTCGCGATATCGCCCGAAGCGGACCGCCTGCGTCGCGGCATAGGTGACGAGATGGATCTCGGCCGCCTGCCGCAGCCGCGCAGCCGCGCCCGATGGCAGCTTGCTCAGGATGAGCTCGTCACCGAACACGCGCGCCACCGCCGGGAAGAAATCCTGCGGCGTCCGCGCTGCCGCATTCATCGTATTGGCCGTGTGCAGCCGATAATCGAGCAGAAGCTTGGGCGCATAGGCGAATTCGCCCGTTGCGGCGAGCCGGCACCAGCAGTGCCAGTCCTCGCAATAGCGCAGTGAAACGTCGAAGCCGCCGCTGGTGCGGAAGGCATCTGCGCGAATCAGCATGATGCCGCCGTTGACGATGAAATTGCCGCCGGCGAGCCGTTCCAGCACATTGCCCGAGGGCTTGAGCCGTCCCTTCAAGAGATCGCGGCGGCCGATCGTTCGCCCGGCGCTGTCGATGGTGTTGTAGTCGCCATAGACCAGAACCGCCTGCGGCGCGGTCCTGGCCGTCGCCAGCAATGTCTTGACCGCGTCGGGCCGCAGGCGATCATCCGCATCGAGGAAGAGCAGCCAGTCCCCGCGCGCGTTGCGGGCACCGAGGTTGCGTGCGGCCGACACGCCGCTGGCGTCGTTCCGCATCAGGCGCAGCCGCGGCTCGCGGATGGCGCGGACGATTGCGTCGGTGCCGTCGGTGGAGCCGTCGTCGACGACGATGATCTCGCCGACGCCGCCCTGCATGAGCGCGCTCTCGATGGCTTCGCCGATATAGGCTGCGGCATTCTTCGCCGGGATGACAACCGACACGGCAGGCGACGTCGCGCGCGCGTCCGCCGCCACCGAGGCTGTGGTCGCTGCATCGAGCATGGCATCGGCGAGAGGCAAGCGGGGGCTCGTCGTGTTTAAGGATCTGTTAACCAGGCGGCCTGCAGCCGCGGTCCTGGCGTGCGCAGATGATACCCAGATAAGAACCAGATCGGTGTTGCGAACGCGGTCCAAATCATCGGTTTCGTAGATTAGCGTTAAACCCGGGGCGTTAAGTCTGTCGCTGATTTCGACAGGTGCGACAGCCGGTCTCGTGCGAAACTACCGGCCTTGATGCCGCGGATGGATGAAAGTGCCCGCAAAGACGTTCGACTACGACCCCGACGACATGATCCTCAACCTGTTCTACGAGGACAAGGACGATCGCTGGTTTCCCGGCGACCGCCATCTGCGTCGCATGGCGCGCAGGATGCTGTTTGGCGAGCCGCGCATGAGCGGGCAGCTGCGCGTGTTCCTCAATCTCTGCGCCGGGCTCGACCGGCTCGGCATCCGCTATCGCGTCAACGACTACGGCTACATCGCGCAACATCAGGAAGAAGTCGCCTGCATCATCGGTCGCGCCTTCCTGCTCGACAAGTTTGCGTGGAAGAACCCGATCCTGCTTGGCGTTTGTGCCTATAACCATCCGTTCGACGATCCTGACCTGTTCAGGCGGCTTCCAGTCAGGAAATTCCTGGTGCCCGGTCCGTGGTATGCCGAGATGTACCGGCCGCATTGGCCTGAGACGGAAGCCTGGCCCGTCGGCATCGACACGGATCACTGGGCGCCGTCGCGCCCGCGCGACAAGACCGTCGACGTCCTGATCTACGACAAGCTCAGCCTGGATCGCGACCGGCACGTGCCGGAGCTGCTCGAGCCGGTTCGCGCAAGGCTGACGAGGGAAGGCCGCTCCTTCACCGAGCTGCGTTACGGCAGCTACAAGGAGGAGGACTACCGGTCCGCGCTGGCACGCTCGCGCGCGATGATCTTCCTGTGCCAGAACGAGAGCCAGGGCATTGCCTATCAGCAGGCGCTGTCCTGCGGCGTGCCGGTGTTTGCCTGGGATCCCGGCGGTCCGTGGCGGGATCCCGACTATTACCCGCACCGCGTCCAGTTCGCGCCCGTCTCGTCGGTGCCCTATTGGGATGATCGCTGCGGGCTCAAGTTCACCGACCACGCCGGCTTCGAGGAGCGCTGGACCGATTTCTGGGCGGGCTGCACCGCGGGAAAATTCGATCCGCGCGGCTACATCGTGGACAATCTGACGCTGGAGCAGCGCGCGCTGCAATATTACGAAATCGCGCGCAGCGTCGCGCGGCAGAGCCGGGTCCCTGCCGCCTCGGGCGGGCTGGTTGACGGATGGTTAACGGGGATGGGCTAGACCCGGCGTAGCCCGGTGTAGACCCTTGGAGTCCCCCATCGTCCCGGCAGGCCTTGAGGCATGGATCGCAGCGCCGCAGACATGACCGACGTCGAGGCCCGCTCGCTGGGCGAGGCGCTGCGCGATGCGCTGGCGAAGTTCGACGTCGCGAGCACGGCGCGTTGTCTTGTTGCCGTTGCAAGCCTGCTGCTGGTCCTGATCACGCTCGATCCGTTCGCCGACCTGCGCAACCCCGACGTCGCCGCCATCGTCAGCGGACGATTGGCGACGACCTACGTCTCGTTCGGATTGCTGGCCGCGATCGCGGTGCTGCTCACCTTCACGACCGACGCGCCCTCGCTCAGAAGCCTGATCACGCCGCTGCATCTCTGCCTGATCGGCTGGATGATGATCAATCTGGCATTCTCCGAGAGCCGCGAGATCTCGATCCAGCGCTTCGTGCTCGCGGCCAGCGCAACCACGCTGGCTATCCTGCTGCCGTTGCTGCCGCCGACGCAGCGAAGCTTCGATCTGTGCCTCGGCGGCGCCGCCCTGGTGCTGCTGGTGACATGCTATCTCGGCATCATCCTTGCCCCGCAATATTCGATCCACACCGCGCTCGACATCACCGAGCCGCAGCTTGCCGGCGACTGGCGCGGCAGCTTCGGCCACAAGAACATCGCCTCGCCGGTGATGTCGATCCTGGTCTATACAGGCATTTACCTGACGGCCGTGGGCTCCTTCGTAATGGGGCCGGCGATCGCGCTGCTTTCCGGCATCTTCCTGATCTTCACCGGCGGCAAGACGTCCTCGGTGCTGTGTCTTGCGGTCTATGCGCTGGCATCGGTGGTCTATGCCATCAGAAGCCCGTGGCTGAAGCGGATCATCTGCTTCGCGCCGCTGATCGTGATGAACCTGCTGACGGTCGGCAGCGTCATGAGCCCGGTGCTCGGCGGCATCACGCGGGCGCTTCCGGTCGACCCCACCTTCACCGGCCGTTCCGAGATCTGGGAGTTTGCGCTCGGGGCCGTTGCGGAAAAGCCGATCACCGGTCATGGCTATGCGGCGTTCTGGGACGGCGCGGCGGAAGGGAAGACCATCCAGGGCTCGGAATGGGCGGTGACCGCGGCGCACAGCCACAACAGCTATCTCGACCTTGCCGTCACCATCGGCCTGCCGGGCCTCTTGCTCGTTATCCTCATCTTCGTGCTCGCGCCGCTGCGCAATTTGCAGGAGGTCCAGGCCCACAATCGCAGCCATGCGCTGGGCAGGCTGTTCCTGACCATCTGGCTGTTCGGCCTCTACTTCGGAACGACCGAGACCTTCCTGGTCGAGCGGCAGAATCCGGTCTGGTTCATGTTCGCGCTCGCGGTCGCGGGGCTGCACTTTCTGGCCAGGTTCCAATGCGTCGCGCAAGGTGAACCCGATCGCAGACAATCTGTCGCAGCCGTGCGTCCGGATATCGCCGCGGCTGAAAACCTGCGCGCGGGCTGACGGTAACCGCTTAACGATAAGCAGCAACGTAACTTGTAGTCAGCGGCAAAACATCATCTATCTGGACGTGTTCATTAACTGTATGCCCCGCAAATGGCGTTTCTCAGCGTCGAGCAGCTAGACGGTCGGGCCTCAAGCGCGTCGGGAATCTCGGTCGAGTTCCTGCGCGACTGGCAACAGGCGGCATTGCGCCTGAACGGTGGGCATCGCACCGCGTTTCAACATGGTTACTGGCTGGGTGCCTGGTACGAGGCGTTTGAAGGCGTCGCGCCGCTGATCGCTGTCATCACCGACGCGGCGACGGCCAAGGACATCGCTGTCGTGCCGATGTTCAGCCACTTTAGGCGCGGCATCCGTATCGTCGAGTTTGCCGATCTCGGCGTCTCCGACAATAACGCTCCGATCGTTGCGGGGGATGCGAATTTCGATGCGGCCGGCGCCGAGGCGATCAGTGCGGCGCTGGTCGATGGCTTGCGCGCCTTGCCTGATCGTTTCGACCTGCTTCGCTTCAAGAAGATGCCGTCCTATGTCGGTGCCAAGCCGAACCCGCTGGTGTCGCTCGGCCGCTCCGGCTCCTGCTCGCTGAACGCCAATCTCGTGCTGACCGGCGATGACTATGCGGACTATCAGGCCTCGATCAAGCGCATGCAGATGCCGCGCTGCTGGCGCGTGTTCAACCGCCATGCCGGCGCCCGCTTCGAGATCGCGACCGACGTCGTACGCGCGCACCAGCTTCTGGACGTGATCGACATCCAGCAGCAGGAGCGCATGCAGCAGATCGGCTTGCGGTTCGTCCTCAACGACGCGGCCCATTCCCGCTTCTACCGCGATGTCGCCCGTCGGGGCGTTGCGGAAGGCTATGCGGTCATTTCGGCGCTCGTCTGCGACGAGGGCATCGTCGCGACCGCGTTCGGCGTCAGATACGGCGCGACCTTCTATTTGCTGCGAATCGGCAATGCCGGCAAGCGATGGGCGAATTGCTCGCCGGGGCTGCTCGTGACCGAGCGCACCATGGCCGCCCTGCATGCGCAGGGCGTGCGGCGCTTCGATCTCAGCATCGGCAATCACGACTACAAGCGCCGCTTCGGCGCCGAGCCGTTGCCATTGACCGATGTCACCGTCGCGCTGTCCTGGCGCGGGCTGCCTTTTGTTCTGCGCGACCATGCCGCGCAGGGACTGCGCCGTCATCCAAGGCTTGCGGCCTTGGCCGCGCGGGCCATGGGCAAGGCGCGCTGAACCGTCGCCGGTTGCAGCGGTCGCTCGAATATCGCATGAATTGTGCTATCGTGACCGCCTCATTCAGGAGGCGACATGCACGATCGTTCGGACAAATATCGCGCGTTCTTTGCGCAATTGATCTGCGCCGCGGCCAGGGCCACGGACCCTCGCCTCGAGCAGGCCTTTCGCAAGGTGAGGCGCGAACCCTTCGCCGGGCCCGGGCCGTGGTCGATCACGCTGGGCGGCCATCCCTATGTCGTGACGCCCGACGACGATCCCGCCTTCCTGTATCAGAACACGCTGCTGGCGCTGGATCCGGCGCGGGGCATCAACATCGGCATGCCCGGCGCGCACGCGCATTGGCTCAGCGGCTGCGGTGTCAAGGAAGGAGAGACGGTGCTGCAGATCGGCGCGGGCACGGGCTATTACACCGCGATCCTCGCCGAGCTCGCCGGGCCTGGCGGTTGCGTCTATGCCTATGAGGTCGACGAACGGCTCGCAGCGCTTGCGCGCGAGAACCTGAAGGACATCGCCAATGTCGAGCTGCGCGCGCGCTCGGGCGTTGCCTCCGATCTGCCCGATGTCGACGTGATCTACGTCTGTGCGGGCGCGGCGCAGCCGGCGCCGGAATGGCTGGGGGCGCTGCGGCCCGGCGGCCGGCTGGTGTTTCCGCTGGCGCCCGCGGGCGTGCTCGGCGGCATGTTGATGATCACTCGCCCGCAGCAGGGCACGGCCTGGCCCGCGAAATTCCTGAGCCGCGCCCAGTTCATCGGCTGCGCCGGGCTTCAGGATGCGGAGGCGGGCCGGCGACTGGCCGAAGCGTTCGCAAAAGGCTGGGAGGGGGTGCAGTCGCTGCGGCGAGGCGAGGCGCCCGACGAGACCTGCTGGTTCGCCGGCGACGGCTGGTGGCTTTCGACGGCATCCGCATCTGCGCCTGATGTCAGCATCCCGCCGCACGCGGACATCACGCGGGCGTGACGGATTACGAGCCGGTGCACTCGGCGCAGTGAAACCGGCCGCGCGAGGCGCGAAACAGGCTGCGGCAATACCAGCGGCGCGCCAGCGCCTGGGCCGGCCTGCGGATCATCTGTGCAATCAAGAGAAGTTCGAAAGCCATCGCTATGGCAAAGTCCTGTCCGGAAGTCGTCTCGTTGTCGCTCATAGAGATGGGGCGGCATTCCCGTGAGAGAATGCCGCCCGCGTCGCATCTGCCATGCAGCAGATTGAAGCCCTGGCCTAACCGTGCAGCTTCTTCGCGGTCTCCGCGATCTGGCGGCCCTGATAGCGCGCGCCGGCGAGCTCGTTGGCGCTGGGCTGGCGGCTGCCGTCGCCGCCGGTTATCGTGGTGGCGCCATAGGGCGCGCCGCCGGTGACCTCGTCGAGCTTCATCTGGCCGGCAAAGCCGTAGTTCATGCCGACGATCACCATGCCGAAATGCAGGAGGTTGGTGATGATCGAGAACAGCGTCGTCTCCTGGCCGCCATGCTGGGTCGCGCTTGCGGTGAAGGCGCCACCGACCTTGCCGTGCAGCGCGCCCTTGGCCCAGAGCCCGCCGGCCTGGTCGAGGAAGTTCGCCATCTGCGAGGCCATGCGGCCGAAGCGGGTGCCGGTGCCGACGATGATCGCATCGTAATTGGCGAGGTCTTCGATCTTGGCGATGGGGGCGGCCTGATCGACCTTGTAATACGAGGCTTTCGCGACTTCGGCCGGCACCAGCTCAGGCACGCGCTTGATGTCGACGGTGGCGCCGGCTTCGCGCGCGCCTTCCGCGACGGCATTCGCCATCGCTTCGATATGGCCATAGGCGGAATAATAGAGGACGAGAACTTTGGTCATGGTGGTCTCCGTTGGGTGACGAGTTTGATTGGTTGTTGAGGTCGTCATGCCCGGGCTTGTCCCGGGCATCCACGTTCTTGGTGACTCGCTGATGCGCGTCGATGGCCGGGACAAGCCCGGCCATGACGGAGAGAGCGGTTTACGCCGCGTCGACGAGCACGAGCTCGGAATCTTCGAGCGCCGTGATGGTCAGCTTGCTCTCGTCGCGGATCGCGGCCCCGTCGCGCGCATTGACGCGCACGCCGTTGACCTCGATCGCGCCGGCCGCGGGCACCAGATACAGGTGGCGCGCCTTGTGGGGCTCGTACTCCGCGCTCTCGCCGGCCTTCAGCGTGGTGGCGAGCACCCGCGCATCGGCGCGGATCGGCAGCGCGTCGGTGTCACCGTCAAGGCCGCTCGCGATGGTGACAAGCCTGCCGGAGCGATCCGCCTTCGGAAACGGTTTTGAGCCCCAGGTCGGCTGACCGCCGCGCGCCACAGGCTCGATCCAGATCTGGAAGATCCGGGTCCTGGTCGGCTCGAGATTGTACTCGGAATGGCGGATGCCGCTGCCGGCACTCATCACCTGCACGTCGCCCGCTTCCGTGCGGCCCTCGTTGCCGAGGCTGTCCTGATGGGTGATCGCGCCTTCGCGCACATAGGTGATGATCTCCATGTTGGCGTGGGGATGGGCGGGAAAGCCGGTGTTCGGCGCGATCTCGTCATCGTTCCACACCCGCAACGCGCCATGACCCATGTTGTTCGGATCGTAGTGACTGGCGAAGGAGAAATGATGCTTGGCTTTCAGCCAGCCGTGATCGGCGCCGCCGAGCTTATCGAAAGGTCTGAGTTCGATCATTTGCGTCATCCCCTGGGTTGGAGCAGTCCTCAATTCCTGATGGACCTTGGATAAGCCGTCGCCTGTGGTATAGAAATAGAAACTGTCGAAACACATTGTTTCCCAGGCTAACCCTGACGGACCCAGCCATGGCAAAACTCCCCGATTTCGAGGCGCTCGCGATTTTTGCAAAAGTCGTGGAGCTACGGTCGTTTGCGGGGGCCGCCAGCGAGCTCACAATGTCCAAGGCGACAGTGTCCAAGGCTGTCACCCGCCTGGAGGAGCGGTTAGGGGCCCGCTTGTTCAACCGCACCTCGCGGCGTCTCGCGCTGACCGATGCCGGCCATAAGCTCGCCGACCGCGCCACGCGCCTGCTTGCCGACGGCGAGGCAGCCGAGAACGAGGCCTTGGCGCAATCGGTGGCGCCGCGCGGGCTGGTGCGGCTGGCGGTGCCCATGACGTTCGGCATCAAGGCGGTGGCGCCGCTCTTGCCGGAGTTCTTCGAGACCTATCCGGAGGTCTCGGTCGATCTTCACTTGAGCGATGCGACCGTCGATCTGATCGGCGAAGGTTTCGACATCGCGGTGCGGATCGCGCGCCTGCCGGATTCCTCGCTGATCGCGCGCCGGCTGTTCACCATGCCGCGCTTCACCGTGGCCGCGCCGTCCTATCTCAGGAAGCACGGCCGTCCCACGCATCCGATGCATCTCGCCGAGCACAAATGCTTCGCTTACGCCTATCTCTCGACACCGAACCTCTGGCACTACACCAACGCCGCCGGCGAGCAGGCCAGCGTCCGTCCCGGCGGCCAGCTTCGCGTCAACAACGGTGAAGCCGTGATGCCCTCGCTCATCGCCGGCCTCGGCATCGCCGAGCTGCCCGAGTTCATCGTCGGCGACGCCATTTCGTCCGGCGCCGTCGAGGTCATCCTGAAAGACTGGAAGCAGGCCGAAGGCGCCGTGCACCTCGTCACTCCGCCCGGCGGCCCGCGCCCCGCGCGGGTCGAAGCGCTCGCTGATTTCCTGGCGGCGAAGCTGCCCGGCACCTGCAAGCGGAAGCCGCAGAAGCGTGCGAAGGCGGGATAGCCACTATGGAGGGCGTTAGTCTATCCTGCAAACAGCTATCGTAGGGCGGGCAAAGCGCAGCGTGCCCACGTCTTTGCCTCGGGGGATCGCCAGTGTCTCGATATCGGCGCGCACAGGGCAGCACGTTCTTCTTCACCGTCGTGCTCGCTGATCGCTCAACTACTCTCCTCGTGGACCATGTTGATCGCCTGAGACGAATTTATCAGACTGTCCAGCAGCGCCGCCCGTTCGAGACGGTCGCTATTTGTGTCCTTCCCGATCATCTCCATGCCATTTGGTCGCTTCCGGACCATGACGTCGACTTTTCATCGCGTTGGAATCTGATCAAAGGCGGCTTTTCGCGAGGTATGGAGGCCGGCTCGCCTTCAATGAGCAAATTGAAAAAACGCGAGAAGGGCATCTGGCAGCGCCGCTATTGGGAGCACGCGATCCGTGATGAAGAGGATTTGGAGAGACACGTCGATTACATTCACTTCAATCCCGTGAAGCACGGCCTCGTCACCCGGGTGCGCGATTGGTCTCTCAGCAGCTTCCATCGCTACGTGGAGCAGGGCACGCTTCCCGTGGATTGGGGCGGGGACATGCGTGATATTTCCGGGCAATTCGGCGAGTGAGCGTGGGCACGGCGCGCCAAGAGCGCGACTTTGCCCACCCTACGGCATCTCGTTACTATCGTAGGGTGGGCAAAGCGAAGCGTGCCCACGTCTTTGCCCGAGCGGATTGCAGGTGTCTCGATATCAGCGCGCACAGGGCGGATGTTCTTCCCTCTGTTCGCAGGGACATGTGCAATTCGGCGAGTGAGCGTGGGCACGGCGCGCGAAGAGCGCGCCTTTGCCCACCCTACGAGATCTCACTACGACACCTTCACGCCATCGATCGCGACGATGCGCAGGCTCGGCTTGATCGTGTTCTCCAACTGCGTCTTCAATTCATGCACGCGCGGGTCGGTCGAGCGCGCGGCGCACACCGCGTATTGGTGCACCGATTGCGTCAGGGCGCGGCGGGCTTCCGGCGTTCGCGTTATCTCGGGCTTTGAAAGCCGCAGGACGATCGCCGCCAGGTTCACCAGCATCTCGTCCAGGGCGAGGTCAATGGTCGCAAGTTTTCCCACGGCACGTTCCCTCCTCACACTCCCTGCTGGGGCAACGGAGGGGGGAGGGATGCGTTCCGGACGAGGCCGAACATGGCTAACACTTCGTAAACGACTTGTTCTTGCGGCCTGTGACGCTAGGCTGGGAGCGAAACAAGAAAACAACGGGAGGGGGCTGCCATGAATCGACGCATGGATCGACGTGACGTCTTGCGCGCCGTTGCCGCATTGCCAATGTTGCGGGCCGCGTTACCGGCGCCGGCCTTCGCGCAAACCTACCCCGTTCGCAACATCACCATGATCGTGCCATTCCCCGCCGGCGGCCAGGCCGATCTCGCCGCGCGTCCCGTCGCGCAGGCGCTGGAGCGGATCCTCGGCAAGTCCGTCATCGTCGACAACCGTGCCGGCGGCGCCGGCGGATCGGTCGGCAATGCCGCGGCCGCGCGCGCCGAGCCCGATGGCTACACCCTGCTGATGACATTGTCCTCGCTCGCGGTGTTGCCCGAGGCCGACCGGCTGTTCGACCGCCCCGTTGCCTACGAAATGTCGCAGTTCATGCCGATCGCGCGCGTGCTGGCCGATCCGACGCTGCTTGCGGTGCCGACTTCGGCGCCATGGAAGACGGCGCAGGAATTCGTCGCGGACGCGAAGAAACGCCCCGGCCAGATCACTTATGGTTCGTCCGGTCCCTATGGCACGCTGCATGTGGCGATGGAGATGTTCGCAAACAGCGCCGACATCAAATTGCTGCATGTGCCGTTCCGCGGCGCAGGGCCGGCGCTGACTGCGCTGCTCAGTGGTACCGTGCAGGCGATCGCGGCGGCGCCGGGCACGCTGAAGCCGCAGGTCGACGACGGCAAGCTGCGCGTGCTCGGCAATTGCGGTGCGCATCGCATCGCGAGCTTCCCCGACGTGCCGACCTTTCAGGAGTTGGGTTACAAGGATGTCGAGATGTACATCTGGGCCGGGCTGTTCGCACAGAGCGCGCTCCCCGCACCGGTCGCGAGCCGCTTGCGCGAAGCGATGGCGCAGGTGATGACGAGCCCGGACGTGCTCAAAACGTTCGACGCCTCGGGCAGCCTCGTCGCGTATCAGGATGCGCCCGAGTTCGCCAAGTTCGTCGCAACCGACAGCGCACGGCTGATCGCGGCGGTGAAGAAGATTGGCAGGGTGGAATAGGTTCCAGCCCCTTCCTCACATTTTGTTGTTGGTCCAGAACCTGTCCGCGCCTCATTGATTGAAAACAAATCGAGCGAGTTTGGAAGGGATTGGAACCATGCGAGAAGAGCGGATTGCGCTGGGTGTGGCGCTAGCGATTGGCATCGTCGCACAGGGCGCAGCCTCCGCTGAAGAATATCGTGGAACCCTGGAGCAGCAGATGGCCTGCACGCCCGACGTCTGGCGGCTGTGCAGCGACCAGATTCCGGATGTGAGCCGCATCACCGCTTGCCTGCGACAGAACACGCCGCAACTTTCCAGCGGCTGCCGCGCTGTGTTCCAGTCCAACAATCAGATGCCGCCGCAACAGCAAGTCCCGCGCAATCGGGCAGCGCCGCCGCCGCGCTATGACAATGCGCCGCCCCCTCAGCAGGTGCAGCCACGGCCCTATGACAATGATTAGCGCTGCCTAGCTTCTGTCCCGTTCCGGTCGACGTCCGAGCACCGTCCGCAAGGCGGCGCCGAGCAGGATGATCGCGACGGGCCAATGGAACCAGATCTTATGCGCGCCGGTGAACAGATTGATCGTGATCAGGAAGGCCGAGACGGTTAGCGCCACGGCGACCGGCCGCGGCAGCCTTCCCAGCCAATCCGAAACGGCATTCGTGGACGATGATGGCTCGCGCCTGTCGTCGATCCCCGGAGCGCGCGCGCTCTGTGATGGAGTCCGGTTTTCCTGCAAGGGGAGGCCGGCTTGCCCGGCGGCCTGGCCGCCCAGGGTCAGCCGATAGCTGGTCAGGGGCGCGATGTTCTTCATCGGGCGCTGGCCTAGACAGTCGAAGCCAACGGATAATTTGTTGTGCACCTGGTCGTAGACGGAGCTCGAGATCACGACCCCGCCGGGGTCAGCGAGCTCCTGCAGCCGCGATGCGATATTGACCCCGTCACCATAGATGTTGGTGCCATCCACCATCACGTCGCCGAGATTGATGCCGATGCGAAACCGCATCGAGCTCGCTTGCGGCGCGACCGATTCCTGATCGGATATTTCCTGCTGAATCTCGATCGCGCTTTGCACGGCCTCGACCACGCTGGCGAACTCGGCGATCACGGCATCGCCCCAGGTATTCACGATGCGGCCGTCATGGCGCTCGACCAGTCGGGCGATGGCCGCGCGGGAGCGGCGCAGCGCCTCCAGCGTTCCGGCCTCGTCCGCTTCCATGAGTCGGGAATAGCCGTACACGTCAGCGCACAGCACGGTGGTCAGTCGTCGTTTCACCTTGTCGTCGGGCATGGTCCCCACATTAGAGCATGATCCGGAAAACCGTGCAGCGGTTTTCCGAGCTGACCGGCAAATGCATCAGGCATTGCATCTTGCGCCATCACGGTTCACAGACCGGCCGTCCCGTCCCGAAACCGTCATGTCAGTGCAACGAATTGCCCTCTGCCAGGTTGATTGCGGTCGCAAGCTGTGGATCGGAGGAATGTCATGTCCGAGACCAAATCCAAGACCAAATTCAAGACCAAATTCAAGACCGGAATTCCTGCCGCATCTTTCGTGATTGGCGCGCTGTTGCTCGGCGCACCTGCAATGGCAGCTCCAGTCACGCCTTTGTCCGGAGCCGCCAGGCCGATGGTGCAGGAGAGCGACCTGGTGCAGGCGCGTTTCGGCTGGCACTGGGGCCATTGGCATCGTGCAGGCTATCGCTGCCGGCCCTATTGCGGCTGGGGTGGCTAGATGTGAGATCCGCGCGGCGCGTTACGGCCTGACCTCGCAGACATCGACCCATTCAGCGGCGGTCAGCTCGGCCATCCGTTCCGGCGTGATGCGGACGGCGCTGTGGGTCGAGCCCGCGGCCGGCACCACCAATTCGTATGCCTTCAACGAGATGTCACAATAGACCGGCAGCGGTGATTTCAGCCCGAACGGGCAGACGCCGCCGACCTCGTGGCCGGTGATGTCGGCGACCTCTTCCAGCCCCAGCATCTTCGGCTTGCCGCCGAACTGCGCCTTCACCTTCCTGTTGTCCATGCGCGAGGTGCCGGCGGCGACGATCAGGATCACACGCTCGCCGATGCGCAAGGACAGCGTCTTGGCGATCATGCCGGGCTCGACGCCATAGGCTTCGGCGGCCAGCGCCACCGTCGCCGAGCTGATCGGGGATTCCATGACAGAGATATCGGGGGCTTTCTCGGCGAAGAAGGCGCGAACGGATTGAAGGCTCATTCCAATGGGCTCATCGAGGACTTACGGGCGGGCGGCAATGTCCGGGTCATCCCTTGATGATCCCGGGCAGGTCCGACAGCGAACGCATCAGATAGTCAGGCGCAAAGCCGAGCTCGTCCATCTGGGTGCGGATCGCCTTGAACATTGTCAGCGGTGCCACGAGTTCGGTCTCGACGCAAGCCAGTGCCATGGCCTCCGGCGTTATCAGCTCGATCCAGGCGACGTTCAGCCCGAATGACTTGGCGCCGGCGACGTCCCAGGGATTGGAGGAGACGAACAGCACCTCGGAAGGCCCGGTGCCGAGCACCTCGCCGATCAACTCATAGGCCTCCGGGCTCGGCTTGAAGATCTTCCTCGCGTCGACACTGATGGTGGCATCGAGCAGGCGGTCGAGCCCGGAATTGCGAACCAGGGCGTTCAGCATGTCCGGGCTGCCGTTGGAGAGGATGGCAAGCTTTCGCGGCTTCAAGGCGGTGAGTGCGCTGGTCGCGTCCGGATAGAGATCGAGATGCAGATATTTCTCGATGACGCGCTCAAAGGCCTCGTTGTCATAAGCGAGCCCAAGCATGCGGAGCGTATAAGCCAGCGAGTCGCGTGTCACGGCGGCAAAATCCCGATAGCGCCGCATCAGTGAGCGCAGCCAGGTGTATTCGAGCTGCTTGATCCGCCAGACCTGCGTGATGATCTCGCCATAGCCGGGAAAGGCCTCTTCGGTGATGTCAGCGACCGACTGGATGTCGTAGAGCGTCCCGTAGGCGTCGAACACGACGGCTTTGATGCTCATGGGCTGTCCTTTCGGGCGGTGTGGTCACAACAATCCCGCTTGGGAGAGTGCGTGTATCGTCAGCTTACCAAAGGACAGCGGAGCTTGGCCACTGCAAGGGGATTGCGATCCAGCCATCCCATGAGATTCGTACGCACTAGAAGATGAATAGGCCCGCGCGCATATCGTCAGCACCTGGGCTCCCTTTCGGAACTTTGCCGGTGCCTCTTCGTTCCCGTTAGCGGGCACGAACGTAGGCTGGCGCGATGAAATGGATGTTGGTCGTCTTGGTCGGCGGCATCTCACCCGTCAACACCGATCTGGTGTTCGACAAGTTCAGTGATTGCCTTTCCGCTGAGGAGCAGATGCGGCAGCACTATGCTGACGCGTTCGATGCCTGGGATCGCACGGCTGCGGCAAGGATCGACCGCCGCAGCGACTACAAGAAAGCCCGCGATATCGAGGCCAAACGGCTGCTCAGCAATGTAGGGACGTGCGTCCCGCACGGCGGCGGCGATTCGTTGCCGGTCACAGCAGCACCGCAACAGCAACCTTCTGCTCCGGCGTCGCAGCAGCCTGCCGCGACACCCTCGCCGCAGCCAACGCCGCGACCTTAGCGGCACCGATGGCGTCGCACGCCGTGACGTTTCGCTCGCTAAAGGAGACGCGGTTTGAGGCGTCTCCTTTCTGTCGATTCGGGTGATTTCGAAAGACGCAGCTGCGTCACTTCGACAGAATTGGGCTGCAATCGCGACTCCCCAGGGGGTGCCCATGTCCGTCACATCGAAGCCGACAATCGTCTTTTGTCACGGTATCTGGGCTGACGGCTCGTGCTTCAGCAAGGTCATTCCTGCGTTGCAGGCCGATGGCCACGAGGTCATCGCCGTCCAATATGGTCTGGACTCCTATGAAGAAGACCTTGCGACGGTGAAGCGCACGCTCAACCGCGTCGGCAGCCCGGTCCTGCTCGTCGGTCATTCCTATGGCGGAGCCACTATCACCGGCGCCGGCACTGATCCCCGCGTGGTTGGCCTCGTCTATATCGCAGCGGTGGCCCCCGATGCGGGCGAAACCGTGCAAGACCAGCTCAACAAATATCCGTCGGACATCTTCTCGCGCGTCGAGGTCGCGGACGGACGTGCCTGGATGCTGCCGAACGGCACCGAGTTCTTTGCCGGAGACCTTTCCGAGGCCGAGCAGAAGCTGGTATGGGCCACGCATTATGCGCCCGTCGCCGATCTGTTCCAGCAGCAGAAGCTGAGCGCAGAGAAGGTCGCGTGGAGGTCAAAGCCAAGCTGGTACATCCTCGCGACGCAGGACCACACCGTGCATCCCGACCTGCAACGCTGGGTCTCCAAGCGCATGGGCGCGACGGTCACCGAGGTGGCAAGCAGCCACGTGCCGATGCTCTCCCAGCCCGACGTCGTGATCGACGTCATCCGCAAGGCGGCAGCTGCCGTTCAAGAAGGCTGATCGAAGCGCGTGTACTTGCCGAGCGTCCTTGGCATGGGCGAGTCCGTAGGATGGGTTGAGCCCTTGCGAAACCCATCGCCTGACGAACGGAGCCTCCAGCAGTTGTTGGACCTATTCAGAGTGAGGAGGCACGTCCTTCTCATGTTGTGACGCTGCTTCGATCGGAGGCTGCCATGGCTCGCGCCGGATGATCCAACCTTCGTCGATCGGAGCAATGCCGCTGGGGACGCTGTCCAGGGTGCCGATGTATATCTCGACTTGCCGTTCGTTCCGGCTGAACAGGCGAGATCCGCAATTCGGACAAAAGCTTCGTCCCCGATACGTCTATACCTTGCCGCTATATTCAAATTGCGCCGGTCGCCAATCGGCGTAGGCAAGAAAAGCCGAGCCCGTCACCTTGCGGCAATCGGCGCAATGACAGAGCCCGCTCTTGAAGGGATCGCCTCTCACGGAATAGCGGACGTCTCCGCACAGGCATCCGCCTGCCCTGATGATCTCGGTAGCCATGAACACTCCGCTCGGGCAAACCGTGCTACGGAGCTAACGTGCCGCGGCCCATTTTGTTGCCGGCGGCGTTCAATCGGCGATCGGCCTCGATGCTGAACGAGCGAGCGCAGGCAAGCGGAAAAGGTGGAGCAAGCCCGCCTTGGCCTCTAGAACTCTACGACGACCTTGCCGAAATGCGAGCCGCTCCGCAGGCGAGCATAGGCTTCTGGGACTTCCGCGAAACCAAAGACGCGATCCACGATCGGGTGGATCGCATGGCCGGTCAGGAAGCTGTTCATCGCCACCAAATGTTCGGCCGATCCAACGGTGACACCAATGATGTCGGCGTTCTCCCATTGCAGGCGGGCGAGGTCTGGTTTCGGGCCGAACCCGGTCAAGACGCCAATCTGGATGATCTTGCCGCCCGACGCGACGGAGCGAAGCGACCGGTCATAGGTACCGGGGCCGCCAAGTTCGAGAATGTGACTAGCACCTTCGCCATCAGTGGCTTTCATCACAGCGGCGTCCCAGTCGGGCGTGTCGCGGTAGTTGATGAGGATCGAGCCGCCCAGCATCCTGGCGCGGGCGAGTTTCTCGTCCGAGGACGAGATCACGATTGCGCGTGCGCCGAGCGCCGTCGCGAATTGAAGGCCGAACAGTGCAACCCCACCAGTTCCCTGGACAAGCAGCGTGTCGCCTTTGCGCATCCCGCCGCGTGTGATCAGGCCGTGCCAGACCGTAACGCCGGCACAGGGCAATGTCGCCGCCTCGACCGAGGACAGATGCGGCGGCACGGCGACGAGCGCGGTCGCAGGCAGCACGACATATTCTGCGAGCATTCCGTCCGTCGAGGTGCCACCGAGGGACGACGAAACGTAGCTGGACTTGAATGGCCCCGAGACCCAATCGCGAAAGAATGACGCAGCAACGCGATCGCCGACCTGCCATTGCACGACGTTAGAACCAATTGCGTCAACGATGCCCGCACCGTCGGAGAGCGGCACGCGGCCGTTGAGCCCGGTTTGTCCTGCACGGTCGAGGGTGATCAGGTCTCGGTAGTTGAGACTGGCCGCTTCGACGCGGATGCGAACCTCTCCGTCGGCGGGTTCAGGTTTGCCGAGATCGACGCGTACGAGGCGGCCAGCACCTGCATGGCCATTCAAATGGTAGGCTTTCATCGTTGCACCCTTCACAAGTGGCATGACTTGGATGGGCACAGTCTGTAGGGTCTGACAGCACTGTCAGGGTCAAGAGGTTTTCAAATGAAAATTGGCGAACTCTCACGGCGGACTGGGGTCAGTGTGCGGATGTTGCGATATTACGAGGCCGAAGGGCTGCTAGCGCCGCAGCGGACCGGCTCCGGTTATCGCGATTATGGTCCGGCGGAAGAGGAGACGGTGCGGCGGATCAAGATGCTTGGCGCAGCCGGGATGACGCTTGAGACGATCCAGCAGCTGCTTCCATGTGTGCGCAACAACGACCCGGCCTTCACGCCGTGCAACGAGCTGCGAAGAATACTCGCTCAGCAGGTCGGCCTGATTGACGAACGAATCGAGACGCTCAGCCAAAGCCGGACAATTCTGGCCGGCTATCTGGCGAGCGTGAACTGATCACGCTGACACGCCGACGTCCGCTCTCGGGCAATGGGCGGACGTCGTGAGGTCGCGCCTTAGATCCCCAAAATCTTGCGCGCGTTGGCCTTCAGCACCTTCGGCCTGATGTCGTCGCGGATGTCGATCTTGGCGAAGTCGGACAGCCAGCGGTCCGGCGTGATCACAGGCCAGTCCGAGCCGAACAGCATCTTGTCCTGCAGGATCGAGTTGATGTAGCGCACCAGGATCGGCGGGAAATACTTCGGCGACCAGCCGGAGAGGTCGATATAGACGTTCGGCTTGTGGGTCGCGACCGAGAGCGCCTCTTCCTGCCAGGGGAAGGAGGGGTGGGCGAGGATGATCTTGAGGTCGGGGAAATCAGCCGCGACGTCGTCCATGTACATCGGGTTGGAATATTTCAGCCGCATGCCCATGCCGCCCGGCATGCCCGAGCCGACGCCGGTCTGGCCGGTGTGAAACAGCGCGATCGCGCCGCCATTGTTGATCTCTTCATAGAGCGGATAGGCCATGCGGTCGTTGGCGTAGAAGCCCTGCATGGTCGGATGGAATTTGAAGCCGCGCACGCCGTATTCCTCGATCAGCTTGCGCGCCTCACGCACCCCTAACTTGCCCTTGTGCGGGTCGATCGAGACGAACGGGATCAGGACGTCGAGATGGTCGGAGGCGATCTCCAGCATCTCCTCGTTCTTGTAGCGGCGAAAGCCGGTCTCGCGCTCGGCATCGACGGGGAAGATCACCGCGGCGATGTTCTTGGAGCGGTAATAGGCCGCGGTCTCCGGCACGGTCGGCGGATGCTTGTGCGGCGACTTGAAATACTCCGCCATCTGGGCCTGGAAATCGTCATAGCCGTCGTCGGGATGGGTGCCGCAGGGCTCCTCGGCATGGGTGTGGATGTCGATGGCGATGACCTTGTCGATATCAGGCAGCTTCAGCTTGGGCATTTGTGTCCTCCCGACGGGTTGCCAAATTGATTATAGAATATAACGAATTTGGCAAGGCGTCGCCGGCGGGAAATCGCCGGCCCGCGAAGATCTTTGCAGGGTCTCGCCGCGGCTGGATAGAATCGGGCCGATCCGGCCGCTTCTACTGTGCATGGGGTTGTTTTCGCGATTTGGTCGTTGGGAACCGGCCAGTTAACATTGACATGACCTCCCGCCATGCCTTAAGAACCGCCCCGTCCCGGGCGGCCGGTCCGCCAGCGGGAAAGATCTCATTTTGCCACATTCGCGCGTGCCGAAACGGTAGTGCCGAACACGGCCTTTCGAACGTCCAGGATTCTGCCATGAAGGTCCGTAACTCGCTGAAGTCGCTGCGCGGTCGCCATCGCGCCAACCGCCTGGTCCGCCGCAAGGGCCGGGTCTATGTGATCAACAAGGTGCAGCGCCGCTTCAAGGCTCGCCAAGGCTGATCAGCAAAGGCTGATTGCCCGGCGGTCGCCCCGCGCGCCCCCGCAAGACCACGGTCTCACGCGAGTTTGACGCCGCCTTTGCTTTGCAAGGGCGGCTGTGCGCGTTTACACTTTCACCATGACCGTGAGATTCCCTTTCGCGCGCACGCTGTGGCTGGCCCTGGTTCTCGGCACTGCCGGCCTCGCGCCGGCGCTGGCGCAGAATGATGCGGCCCCGCCGGCGAAGCAGCAGAAGAAGCTGCCCGAGGCGCCGGCCAAGCTGCCCAAGGCCGACCGCACCAAGAATCTCGATTTCCTGTTCGGCGCGCTCAAGGCCGCGCCTGATGAGGTCAGCGCCAAGCATGTCGAGGCGCGGATCTGGGCGATCTGGCTGCAGACCCCCAGCGACACCGCCGCGCTTTTGATGGCGCGGGCCAAGGCGGCGGTCGATGCGCAGAAGATCGACGTCGCGATCAAGCTGCTCGATTCCGTCGTCAAGCTCCGGCCCGACTACATCGAAGCCTGGAATCGTCGCGCCACGCTCTATTACATGCAGAACGACTATGCCCGCTCGCTCGCCGACATCCGCGAGGTGCTGACCCGCGAGCCCCGCCATTTCGGTGCGCTCGCAGGCCTCGGCATGATCATGCAGGACGTCGGTGACGAGAAACGCGCGCTCGAGGCCTATCGCAAGGCGCTCGCCGTCAATCCGCACCTGGAGAAGATCCCTGAACAGGTAAAGGCCTTGACCGAGAAGGTCGAAGGCCGCGACATCTAGCCGATATTTCGATCATCTTTCGAGCGGTTGCGGCGCGTGGAGATTAACCACGATCGCAAGCGCAGTGTCGCAAGGACTATTGCCGGCGGTGCCGCAGGTTTACCTGCATGGCAGGGAGCACAGCCATGAAGCGCTTGATCTTTGCTTGTAGCTTGCTGTTGGCGTCGGGAACGATCAGCCTCGCCAACGGGCTGTTCTGGGTGGTCGGCAATCGCGCCACCGGCAAATGCAACATCGTGACCAGCAATCCGGTCATCTACGGCGACATCTGGTTCGGCGACGGTCCCTACAAATCCAAGGACGACGCCAAGCTCGCGCGCTCGACCATCCGCGCCTGTCCCGTGCTCACGCCAGACGAGCAAAAGGCCGAGGACGGCGCCGGCTAGCCTGGGCTAGTGCAGGACGTTGGTGCCGCGCTCGGCGAAACCGCGATCGGCCGCCGCAGCGTAGGCCTTGGCGAGTTCGGTCTCGAGATGCTCGTTGATAAGCAGCAGCGCCCGCACCGCACCGCGCAGATCGCCGTTGCAGCTTGCGACGATCTCGTCGATTGCAGTGTCATTCGATCTGAAGCTCATCGAAAATCCTCCGGTTCAAACCAGGACAATCTTGCCGGTCTTTCCTGCATCCCTTGAGGATGCGAGGAGGGATCGGCGCCCATCCGCGTCTAGATGGCGGAACCGACCGTGGCGATTGTAAGGACGGCGCGATGACGACGGCATGAAGCTGGTCGGAGGCTTGTGTGTCATCCAGCTGCAGCATTGATTTTATTGTATTTTTTAGTCCGGCAATTATGCACATATCCACAGGGCAGCATTTCCGGTGGAAGCCCTGAGCCTCCCCGCGCGAAACTGCCGTCTGCGTCATTCGTAACTGCCATGTGCCCAGGATCGTCCGGACTGTCCTCATGATCGTTTTATCAGCCGTGACGGCGCTGGCCCTGCTCGCGCTGGTCACGCAGGCCGGAATCGTCCTGGTGCAACGCTCCTTTCCGCCGCAGGGCCGGATGATCGAGGTCGAGGGTGCAACGCTGCACGTCGTCGACATCGGCCCGCGCGATGCGGGATTGCCGATCGTCATGCTGCACGGAGCAAGCTCCAATCTCGAAGTGATGCGGCGACCGCTCGGCGACATGCTCGCCAGGGATCATCGCGTCATCCTGATCGACCGGCCCGGGCACGGCTGGAGCACGCGTGCGCGACGGCAGGATTCGACGCCTCAGATTCAGGCGCGGATGATCGACGAGGCGCTTGGCAAGCTCGGAATCGATCGCGCCGTTTTCGTCGTGCATTCCTGGAGTGGTGCGCTGGGCGCGCGGCTGGCGCTCGATCATGCAAGCCGCGTCGCCGGTCTCGTCATGCTGGCACCGGTGACCCATCCCTGGCGCGGCGGCGTCGGCCGCTACAACGAGATCATCGCAACACCTGTCATCGGCCCGCTGCTCGCCTCCACCATCACGCTGCCGCTGGGCTTGTTCGTCACCGAATCGGGCGCACGCAACGTCTTCTTGCCGCAGACGATGCCTGATGGATTCGTGAAGGAGTCCGCGACGCCGCTATTGCTGCGGCCGCGCGAATTCATCGCCAATGCCTATGATCTGGTGACGCTCAAGGAATCGGTGGCCGCGCAGGCTCCGCGCTACGGCGAGATCAGAGTGCCGGTCACGATCATCGCAGGCGCGCCCGACAAGACGGTGAGGACCGACGTCCACGCGCGCCCTTTCGCAGCGACGGTCGCAAATGCAAAGCTGATCGTGCTGCCAGATCTCGGCCACATGGTGCAGAATGCCGTGCCGGATCTGGTGAAGACCGAGATCGAGACGATGATCGGTCGCATTGCCCCGGCGCAGGCGGCCGCCGATTAGCGGCCGCCGTATGTCCGCCTACTGCTTGACCTTTCCGTCCTTGTCGAACTGGGAGATGAAGGACCAGAGATTGTTGATCTCGGTTTCGTTCTTGATGCCGGCGAACGCCATCTTGGTGCCGGGGATCTTGGCCTTCGGATCCTTGATGTATTCCTTGAACTGCGCCTCGTTCCAGGTGATGCCGGAATTCTTGTTCGCATCGGAATAATTGTAGTCGGGCGCGGTGCCGGACTTGCGGCCGTCGAGGCCGTTGAGCTCGGGGCCGACCTTGTTCTTGGCGCCTTCGCCGATGGCGTGGCAGGCCAGACACTTGTTGAACGACGATTTGCCGGCCGCGACATCCTGCGCCATCGCGGTGGAGGCTGAGGCAGTCATGGCAAGGGCAACCAACGCGCCGAAAGTCAATTTTTTCATAGCTCTTCGTCTCTTCCCGGGGTCAGAGGGGGGGATCGTGGTTTTTGGCAGGTCCGATGCACGTGGACAAGCCGCCAAACCCTGACAGGTTTCCTGATAGCAGACTTGCCTCAGAGAGAACTTGCGTTGCGACAAAGCAATGCGACCTTCGGAGGACCCTACCCAAACGTGGGCAGACATGATTGATTTGCCGGAACAAATTCCAATGCCCGAAGAAGGTTTGCAACATGGCCATCATGATGCCCGCGAGCGATCAGGCGGTGCTGGCGCGCCGCAGGGAGATCGTCGCCGCCTTGCGCGCAATCGTGCCCGGCGAGGGCGTGATCGATACGCCTGCCGAGATGCGGGCCTATGAATCCGACGGGCTGACCGCCTACCGGCAGCCGCCGATGGTCGTGGTGCTGCCCGATACGACCGAGCAGGTCTCGCTCGTTCTGAAATATTGTGCCGCCCATGGCATCAAGGTGGTGCCGCGCGGCTCGGGCACGTCGCTATCGGGCGGCGCGCTGCCGCTCGAGGACGGCGTGCTGCTCGGCCTCGGCAAGTTCAAGCGCATCCGCGAGATCGATTTCGACAACCGTGTCGTCGTCACCGAGCCAGGCGTCACCAATCTCGCCATCAGCCAGGCCGTCGCGCATGCCGGCTTCTACTATGCGCCAGATCCGTCCTCGCAGATCGCCTGCTCGATCGGTGGCAATGTCGCGGAAAATTCCGGCGGCGTGCATTGCCTGAAATACGGCATGACCACCAACAACGTGCTCGGTTGCGAGATTGTCCTGATGAGCGGCGAGATCCTGCGCATCGGCGGCAAGGGGTGCGAGAATTCCGGCTATGATCTGATGGGCGTCATCACCGGCTCGGAGGGCCTGCTCGGCGTCATCACCGAGATCACCGTGCGCATCCTGCAAAAGCCGGAGACGGCGCGCGCGCTGATGGTCGGCTTCGCCGAGGTCGAGGCGGCCGGAGAATGCGTGGCGCGCATCATCGGCGCCGGCATCATTCCCGGCGGCATGGAGATGATGGACAAGCCGGCGATCCACGCCGCGGAGGCCTTCGTCCATGCCGGCTATCCGCTGGATGTGGAGGCGCTGCTGATCATCGAGCTCGACGGTCCCAAGATCGAGGTCGACGAGTTGATCACGCGCGTCGAGACCATCGCAAATGCCTGTGGCTCGACCACCTGCCAGATCTCGACCTCGGAGGCCGAGCGCAACCTGTTCTGGGCCGGCCGCAAGGCCGCGTTCCCCGCAGTCGGCCGCATCTCGCCCGATTATCTCTGCATGGACGGTACCATTCCGCGCGGCGCGCTGCCGAAGGCGCTGGCGCGCATCCGCGAGCTCGGCGAAAAATACCAGCTCGGCTGCGCCAACGTGTTCCACGCCGGCGACGGCAATCTGCATCCGCTGATCCTCTACGATGCCAACAAGCCCGGTGAGATCGAGCGAGCCGAAGCCTTCGGCGCCGACATCCTGCGCGCCTGCGTCGAGTTCGGCGGCGTGCTCACCGGCGAACACGGCGTCGGCATCGAGAAGCGCGATCTCATGGGCGACATGTTCACCGAGATCGACCTCAACCAGCAGCAACGGTTGAAATGCGCCTTCGACGCGCAAGGCCTGCTCAATCCCGGAAAAGTGTTTCCGACCCTGCACCGCTGTGCCGAGCTTGGCCGCATGCATGTGCACGCGGGCAAGCTGGCGTTTCCGGACATTCCGCGGTTCTAGCGCTCATCGTCGCTGCAATGCGCCAGATTTGCTTTCCGCCCTAAACTTGGATACCGCCTGCTCCCGTGGATACGCTCAAGGTCAGAGACGCCAAAGACGTCGAAGAGGTGGTGCGCGCGGCAATTGCCAACGAGCAGCCGCTCGAGATCATTGGCCATGGTTCCAAGCGCAGCATCGGCCATGTGATGGCGACCAATGCCGTGCTCGACGTCTCCGCGCTGAATGCGGTCACCTCCTACGAGCCGAACGAATTGATCGTCACGCTCCAGGCCGGTGCGCCGCTGGCGGACGTGCTGTCGCTGATCGACGCCAAGAACCAGCAATTCGCATTTGAGCCTGTTAACACCGCGCCGCTGCTCGGCACGCCCGTCTCAGGAACCATCGGCGGCATGATCGCGGCAGGGCTTGCGGGCCCACGCCGGATCAAGGCGGGCGGGGCGCGCGATCATCTCCTCGGGGCGCATGCCGTCTCCGGCTTCGGCGACAGTTTTAAAACCGGCGGCAGGGTGGTGAAAAACGTCACCGGCTATGACCTCTGCAAGCTCCTCGCGGGCTCCTGGGGCACGCTGTCCGTTATGACCGAAGTGACGCTGAAGGTGATGCCGAAGCCGGAAGCGGAGCGGACGCTGCTGCTCCGCGGCCTCGACGATGCTGCCGCGAACAAGGCGATGACCGTGGCCCTCGGCTCCCCCTACGACGTCTCCGGTGCCGCGCATCTGCCGAAATCGGCGCTGCGGACCAGGACCGACGAGCTCGGCGATATCGCCGGCCAGGGCGAGGCGGTGACCGCGCTGCGGCTCGAGGGCATCACGGCCTCCGCCACTCACCGGGCCGGATCGTTGCGCGAGCTGCTGGCGCCGTTCGGCGCGGCGACCCTGATCGAGGATGCCGCCTCGTCGGTGCTGTGGGCCGCCATCCGCGATGTGCTGCCGTTTGCTGCCAGCGGCGCGCTCGGCGCCTGGCCGGTGTGGCGGATCGTCTGCCCGCCGGCCTCGGGGGCGCTGCTCGGCACGCAATTGGCGCGCGAGACCGGAGGCGATGTGATCTATGACTGGGGCGGCGGGCTGATCTGGGCGGCACTGCCGCCGAAGGCCGACGCGCATGCCCCCTCCGTGCGCCAGCGTGTTGATGCAGTCGGCGGGCATGCCACGCTGATCCGGGCGGTTGAGGACGTCAGGCGCAGCGTCGACGTGTTCCATCCGCAGGCGCCCGGCGTCGCCGCGTTGAGCGAACGGGTCCGCGCCAGCTTCGATCCGAAGTCGATTCTGAACCGGGGACGCCTAAGGCGGGCTACGGCATGAAGACCGAATTCTCACTCGTCCAGCTTGCTGACCCCGACATCGCGGAAGCCGACAAGATCTTGCGCGCCTGCGTCCATTGCGGCTTCTGCACCGCGACCTGTCCGACCTACGTCCTGCTCGGCGACGAACTCGATAGCCCGCGCGGCCGCATCTATCTGATCAAGCAGATGCTGGAGAAGGACCAGGCGCCGACGCCAGAGGTGGTCAAGCATGTCGATCGCTGTCTGTCGTGCCTGGCTTGTATGACGACCTGCCCGTCCGGGGTGAACTACATGCATCTCGTCGACCAGGCCCGGGTCCGGATCGAGCAGCGCTATCAGCGCCCGCTCGCCGAGCGGCTGTTGCGCCGCCTGCTGGCCTTCGTCCTGCCGGACCCGCGATGGTTTCGCATCAGCATGCGGCTGGCACAGCTGGCCCGGCCCCTTGCCGTCTTCCTGCCGACCCCGCGGCCTTCGGCCACGCCAGGCCTGATCCAGCGTCTCAAGGCGATGCTGGCGTTGGCTCCCGGCCGGCTGCCGGCGCCGGGTGCTCCTCCTGGCAGCGTGTTCGCGGCGCTCGGCAAGAAGCGGGGCCGGGTCGCGCTGCTCCAGGGCTGTGCCCAGCAGGTGCTGGCGCCGCGCATCAACCAGGCTGCCATCAGCCTTCTCACCCGCCACGGCATCGAGGTCGTCCTGGTCAAGGACGAGCAATGCTGCGGCGCGCTCACCCATCACCTCGGAGACGACGAGGATGCGCTGGCGCGCGCCCGCGCCAATGTCGCGGCGTGGCACAGGGAGGCCGCGGGCGAGGGGCTCGATGCCATCCTGGTGACGACGTCCGGCTGCGGCACCGTCATCAAGGATTACGGCTATCTGCTGCGCGAGGACGCCGTGTTCGCAGCCGATGCGGCAAAGGTGTCCGCGCTTGCGAAAGACATCACCGAATATGTCGCTGATCTCAGCCTTGCGCCGAGCACGCAACAGGACAACATCGTCGTCGCCTATCACTCCGCATGTTCGTTGCAGCACGGGCAGAAAATCACGGGCCTTCCGAAAGAATTGCTTTCCAAGAATGGATTCGTGGTGAAAGATGTGCCGGAGAGCCATTTGTGTTGCGGTTCGGCGGGGACTTACAACATTCTCCAGCCCGAGCTTGCGGGCAGGTTGCGCGATCGCAAGGTCGCCAACATCGCAAGCGTGAAGCCGGACATGATTGCCGCAGGCAATATCGGCTGCATGGTGCAGATTGCCGGTGGCACGTCAGTTCCGGTCGTACACACGATTGAGCTTCTCGATTGGGCTACGGGCGGGTCGCGGCCGGCATTGAATGCGTCGAGCTGAACCTTCGTCCCGAGGTGACGGCTGAAGGCGCCCGATCCACCATAGTTCGGCGGCAACAGGAGGACCACGATGGCGAAAGCGAGCAAGAAGAAAAGCAAGAAGGCCAAAAAGGCCAAAAAGGCCAAGAAGGTTGTAGCGACGAAGAAGGCGACGAAGAAGAAGGCGGCCAAGAAGTCTGCCAAGAAGTCTGCCAAGAAGTCCGCCAAGAAGGCCGCGAAGAAATCGGCCAAGAAGGCAGCACCGAAGAAGACAGCGAAGAAAGCCGCTGCCAAGAAGGCGGCGCCGAAGAAGGCCGCCAAGACGACCGCAACGAAAGCGGCACCGAAGAAGGCGAAGGCAGCTCCCGCGCCGAAGCCGGCGGCCCCGGTAGCCGCGCCGGCCCCCGAGCCGGCCGCTGAGACAAGCTGGGCGATGCCTTCGTCTTCTGCGGAATCAACGCCGGCCGAAGGGCAGGGTTAGGTCGAAGGCCAGGTCCACCGGACCAGGCTTCCCCCCGGGCGACCGGTCGACAGCAGGAAGGCCGCAGCGGCGACGCTGCGGCCTTTTTGCCACCTCCGTCAGAGGCTGCCGGAGGCTGCCCGTTTTTGAGTCACCTGATTCGTAGCGTGCGTGCCGGGGAGCGGGGATCTCCGTAGTATCCCGGGCATCTCAGCGCACTTTGCCGTGAAAATAATGTGATCGAGAAGCAACACCCACCGACAACCTTTCGTGGAATCGCCAGAACGCCTAAAAAGTCGGCAGATGCTTGTGTTTTTTGCTTCTCGCTTTGCGTTCCACCATCCAGATTGCCTCAGTTATGAAATTTGCAATCAGGTCGGGTGCCCCGGGGGGCTTCCGGAGCTCGACCGGGGTTTAGAACTTGGTGATGGGGATCGAAATGAAAAAAGTGACTTTGTTGGCAACGGCGCTGGCAATGGTGACCGGGTCGGCTTTCGCGGCGGACATGCCTGTGAAGGCCCTGAAGGCTCCTCCGCCGCCTGCGTTCGATCCCTGGGATATCGCCTTCGGCGGCGCCCTCATGAACGACTACATCTTCCGCGGCGTGACCCAGTCGAACCATAAGCCCTCGGTCGCCGCCTATTTCGAGCCGCGCTACAACGTCACCAAGGACCTGCAGCTCTATGTCGGCGTGTCCGGCGAGAGCATCTCGTTCGCCAACCGCGCCGCAGCCGAGATCGACGTCTACGGCGGTATCCGCCCGACCTTTGGTGCTTTCGCCTTCGATATCGGTGTTTGGGGCTACCTGTATCCCGGTGGGAACTGCGCCGACAGCGTGCTGACCGGCGGTGTTCCCGGTGGCGGCGTCTGCCCCGTCAGCAGCAACACGATCTTCCTCGCCGATGGCAACGTCATGAAGAAGGATGTCAGCTTCTTCGAAGTCTACGGCAAGATGACTTACACCATCAACGACAACTGGTCGGTCGGTGTGAACGAGTACTACTCGCCGAACTTCCTGAATTCGGGTGCTTGGGGCGACTACGCCTCGATCACCGCCAAGTACACTGCGCCCAGCACCATCTTCGGTTCGAGTGGCGTCGGCATGTACGTGTCGGGTGAGTTCGGTCGCCAGTTCCTCGGTACCAGCGATTCGTTCTACGGTACCACCTTCACCAATCCCGGCTTCGCTGGCCCGTTCCCGAACGGCATCAAATACGCCGACTACAACACCTGGAATATCGGCATCGGCTTCACCTACAAGGTGTTCACGCTGGATCTGCGTTACTCCGACACCGATCTGAACAAGGGCAATTGCAACGCCTTCACCAGCGCCTTCAATGGTTCAGGCAGCAACAATATCACCGCGATCAACCCGACCGGCGTCGGCTCCAACTGGTGCGGCGCGGCCGGTATCGCCAAGCTGTCCTTCGACCTGACGGCGATGACCAACCTGAAGTAAGCTTTATTCCGAGACTGACTAACAAGGGCGGCAGAGCGATCTGCCGCCCTTTTGCTTTGGGGGCTTTGTTTTGGGGAGAGCGCGTAGCCCGGATGGAGCGCAGCGAAATCCGGGGTCTATCGGCGCCGCGAGATATCCCGGATTGCGCGGAGCCTGTCATCGGGCGGTGCTTCGCGTCGACCCGTTGGCCTCATCCGGGCACCCCCTCGCCCTCAACGCGCCGTGCTCGGCTCCGGTTCGGCGGGGGCACCGTCCTTGCCCAGCACGTGGATCGGGCCGTCCTTCACCATCGCCACCTTGCGGGTGTGGAAGGCATCGAGCGTCGAGCGATGGCCGATCGAGACGATGGTGGCCTGCGGCAGCTTCTCCGCCAGCAGCCGGTAGAGGCGGGCCTCCGACGGTTCGTCGAGCGAGGCGGTGGCCTCGTCCAGGAACAGATAGTCCGGCGCATGCAGCAGCGCGCGGGCGAGCCCGAGGCGCTGCTGCTCCCCGAGCGACAGCATCCGGTTCCAGTGCCCGTCTTCGCCGAGCCGATCGGCGAGGTCCGGCAGGCCGACCGATACCACCGCATCGCGGATCTGGGCTGCCTGGAACGCGCCGGGCGCTGCAGGATAGATCACGGCATCGCCGAGCGCGCCGACCGGGAAATAGGGGCGTTGCGGCAGCATCATCAGCTTCGCCTTGGCGGGGATGACGATGCTGCCGGTGCCGAACGGCCAGATGCCGGCAATCGCCCGGAACAGTGTCGACTTGCCGGCGCCCGACGGCCCGGTCACAAGCACGCGCTCCGGCGTCTGGATGGCGAAGCCGTCGGCTGCGACCAGTGGCGTGCCGTTGGGAAGATACACGCAAAGCTTCTCGAGCCCGATATTGCGGCCGCCGCCGGCCGCCCTGAGTTCGATCGTGGCCTCGTGCGCCGGCAGGTTCGTCGCCGAATTGACCGACATCTCGAAGCCGTCGAGACGGGCGACGATCGAGCGCCATTCCGCCAGCGACCGATAGGCCGTGACGAAGAACGACAGGGCACCTTGCACGCTCGAAAACGCCGATGCCGTCTGCATCATGTCGCCGAGCTGGATCTTCTTGGCAAAGAAGGCCGGTGCGACCAGCACGTAGGGAAAGATCACGGCGGCCTGTTGATAGCTCGCCGTGAACATCGTGAGGCGCTTGGTCCGGCTCATGATCGCGTACCAATTGCCGATCACGAAGCCGAAGCGGTCCAGCAGGCGACCGCGCTCGGCGCCTTCGCCCTTCAGCAGTGCGATCTGCTCGGAGTTTTCGCGGACGCGAACGAGATTGAAGCGGAAGTCAGCCTCGAAGCGCTGCTGCTCGAAATTGAGGTTGACCAGCGGTGCGCCGATCCAGTGCGTCAGGGCGGTGCCGAAGATCGCGTAGATCAAGGCACCCCAGCACAGATAGCCCGGGATCATGTAGTCGCTGCCGAACAAATGCAGCGGCGCGGCGTTGGAGAGACCCCAGAGGATGATGACGAAGGAGAACAGCGTCACGATCGATGAGAGCAGGCCGAGGCCGATGGTCAGGGTTTGCTCGACGAAGTTCTTGACGTCTTCGGTGATGCGCTGGTCGGGGTTGTCGGCGGCATCGCCCTTGAGCTGCATGCGATAGTGCGTGGCGCCGCTCAGCCATTCGCCGAGATAATGCCGGGTCAGCCATTGCCGCCAGCGGATCTGGAGCCATTGGTTCAGATAGAGCTTGTAGACGGCGAGCGCGATATAGACCGAGGCGAGGCCGACGAAGATCCAGATCTGCGTGATGAAGGCATCCCAGTCGCTGGCCTGGAGCGCACTGTAGAACCGGTTCTGCCACTGGTTCACCAGCACGTCGATGGCGACGAGTGCCAGCTCCATGGTGACGACTGCCGCAAGCAGGCCGCGACCGGCCCATTTGTCCTCCGATCGGAAATAGGGGATGGCGATTCGCCAGACGATCGCGAGCGTGGCGCGGATGTTGTTCACAGAGCGAGATCTCCTGAGGGATATTCACAGCGGCCCCGAAGCCAAGCGGCTCGGCCGTAGCGGAAAAGCGGCGCACTTAGACTAAAGTCGCAAGGTCTGCAATTTGCGTTGGCGAGCCGCAGCTTGCAACCCTAGCATGGGCATAACGGCGTGGGGTGGGGGCCTCCAGATTTTCGCGACCTTGTGAGCAGGCGGGAACCGCTGCTTATCCGAGGAATTCGCGTCCAACTCGGGGGTTATCGCTTCCAGCGTCAAGCAGGTCCGGCCGCCCACGCGGGTCACCTGCCGTACACATGCGTGGGGGAGGAAGATCATGTGGAATCAAATCTATGATCCGTTGCACAGTCCCGTGCTGTCGACGATCGCGGCGGCGGTACCCGTCGTCACGCTGCTGGTGCTGATCGCGAGCGGGCGCGTTCAGGCTCACATCGCGGCCATCATCGCCGTGATCGTGACCAACCTGATCACGATCTTCGTGTTCACCATGCCGGCGAACATGTCGATCCGCGCCTCGATCCTCGGCATCGTGACCGGCTTCTTCCCGATCGGATGGATCGTTCTCAACGTCATCTTCCTCTACCAGGTGACGGTGACCACCGGTCGCTTCGAGCTGCTCAAGCGCGCGGTCGGCGGCGTCACCGAGGATCGGCGGCTGCAATTGCTGCTGATCGCATTTTCGTTCGGCGCGTTCTTCGAGGGCGCCTCGGGCTTCGGTACGCCGGTGGCAATCACCGGTGCCGTGCTGATCGGCCTCGGCTTCTCGCCACTTGCGGCCTCCGGCCTCTCGCTGATCGCCAACACCGCGCCAGTCGCCTTCGGCGCGCTGGGCACGCCGATCCAGGGCCTCGCCTCGGTCACCGGGCTTGACCCCTACATCCTCGGCGCGATGGTCGGACGGCAATTGCCGCTGTTCTCGCTGATCGTGCCGTTCTGGGTGGTGTGGGCGTTCGCGGGCTGGAGAGGCATGAAGGACGTCTGGCCGGCGATCCTCGTCACCGGCGTGTCGTTCGCGGTCCCGCAATTCGTGATCTCGAACTTCGTCAATCCCTGGATCGTCGACATCGGCGCCTCGCTGATCTCGATGGGCGCGCTGATCCTGTTCCTGAGGGTCTGGCGACCGAAGCAACTCTGGCTGTCGCCGGCACTGCGCGGACATGATGAATCGGCCGCGACGATGGCGACGGCCAAGCCGCTCGACAAGACGCCGCTCACCGAGAGCGAGCTGTTCAGCGCACTGCTGCCGTGGATCATCGTCTGCGTCGTGATGCTGATCTGGGGCAACGGAGCCTTCAAGACCTGGGCGAACGGGATCTTCGTCTGGAATTATCCGGTTCCCGAGCTGCACCAGATGATCAACAAGATGCCGCCGGTCGCGCCTGCGCCGACCAAGGAAGCGGCGGTGTTCGGCTTCACCTACCTGTCCTTCACCGGCACCGGCATGTTGATCGCGGCGATCATCTCCGGCATCCTGATGGGTGTCGGTCCTGTCAGGCTGCTGGTCGAATACGGACGCACCATCAGGCTGTGCGCGATCTCGTTGATCACGATCTCGGCGATGCTCGCGATCGGCACCTTGACGCGGCTCTCCGGCGTCGACGCGACGCTGGGTCTCGCCTTTGCCGCGACCGGCGTGCTCTACCCCTTCTTCGGCACGCTGCTCGGTTGGTTGGGCGTGGCGCTGACGGGATCGGATACGTCGTCGAACATCCTGTTCGGCAACCTCCAGAAGATCACCTCGCAGCAGCTCGGCCTCTCGCCGATCCTGATGGCGGCGGCGAACTCGTCCGGCGGCGTGATGGGCAAGATGATCGACGCGCAATCGATCGTCGTCGCCTCCACCGCAACCAACTGGTACGGCCACGAAGGCACCATCCTGCGCTTCGTGTTCTGGCACTCGATCGTGCTGGCCTGCCTCGTCGGCGTGTTCGTGACCCTGCAAGCCTATGTCTATCCGTTCACGGAGCTCGTCCTGAAGTAGCAGCGAGGCCCCGCTTCGAGGCAAAATCCCCGCGGGATCGTCCCGCGGGGATTTTTGCGTCGAGCGCCGACGAACCTTCTCAAGGGCTTTGCCGTCTTATAGAAGACCGGCAAATCGGCGTGGTCGAGAGGTCTTATGGTGTTGTTGAAGCGGATAATGTGTGGTGCGGCTGCGTTGCTTGTGATGTCCGTCGGCGCACATTCGGAAGAGGGCTTTCCCTTCGGCGCCGAGATGACGCTGGAGGCCGTGCCGCAGCCCGGCTCGAAGCGGATTCCGAATATCGAGATCGGCGACAATGGCGAGGTCGTGCTCGAGCTCTGGTGCAAGGGCGGCAAGGGTCAGTTCTCGGTGGCCGGCAACACCGTGATCTTCGTCCCCGGCCAGATCCAGGATCGTTCCTGTCCACCGGCCAAAGCTCAGGCCGATGACGAACTCATCGCCGCGCTCGCCGCGGTCGAAACCTGGAAACGCCAGGGCGACATGCTCACGCTGATCGGCCCGAAGACGCTGCGGTTTCGCGAGAACGGGAATTGACCGTTACGTCATTCCGGGGCGCGCGAAGCGCGAACCCCGGAATCCATTGATCAACGGAACAGGTGGCGTGATGGATTCCGGGTTCGACGCTAGCGCGTCGCCCCGGAATGACTTCGTCACTTCCACACCGACTTGTCTGCGTCCCAGCGCTGGCCTTTCAGCTCCTTGGCGAGCGCTTCGATCGAGCCGTTGTCGTCGGGCTGGTCGCCTTCCTCATCGGCCGTCGCTTCATCCGAGAGGTTGAGCTTGGCGCCGCTGCTTTCGTCTGATGTCGTGGTCGAGGGGCTGCCGATCCAGACGATCAGCTTGTCCGATGTCCCCGGCTTGTCGGCGGAGACAAGGGTTGAGACCTCGATCGTGTCGGTGAGCTCAAGCGCCGGGAAGTCCTGATTCGGCCGCTTGAACACCAGCTTGAGCTTGCCGGTGGCGGCGTTGAAGCTCTGCGAGACCGGCTTGGCCGCAAGCGTCTTGCTCAGCACGCCGGCGATTGCGCCTGCGAGCTTGTCGCGGTTGATCTTGTCGCCGTCGCGCCAGTCGGCGGCGCCAATGCGGATGGTGCGATCCATTTCCACCAGTCCCGCGGTCCAGCCGGCGGCGGTGACGCCCGGCATCGTCTTGAATTTTGCCAGCAGCGCGGCCGCACGCTCCGGATCGACCGACATGTTGATGGTCTGCTCGCCGGCGCGCAGCGCGTCGCAGCCGACCGTCAGGCTTGCCAGCGTCACCTCGACGTCCTGGCCCTTGAGGCTCTTCAGGAAGTCGGTCGCGGCATCGAGCTTGACCTTGACCGCGATTGCCTCCGGCGAGACTTCGGTAAAGTCCTTCGGTTGGGGCGTAATGCCGTCGTCGGTGGTCTGGTTGTCCAGAAACTCCTTCTCGCTGAGATCGGAATTGTCCGGCGAGGTCACTTCGGTCACGGCCTGGCCGACGCCGATCTGGCCGCGGAACTCAAAGGTGTCGCCGGTGGGCTTGCGCGTGAGCTTGACCGTGACGGGCGCCTTGGCGCCGAGGCTCGTGGTCGTGCCGGTCAAGGTCTGGCCGGAGACCTGGAGATTGACGACGAAGCGGTCCTTGCGATCGGAATTTTTCGCCACGGGATAGCAAACGTCGAGCACGGCCGCGGTGACCGTCTTGCCCTGCCGCGTCTCCTTCAGGATGACGTCGGCGTTGCCGTCCATCAGCCCGTCGATCGAGGTGAAATAGCGCGTCTCGGTGCCGCCGGGCGCCGCGGCCTTCGGCGACAGCTTCATCTGGGCTGATACGAGTCCCGGAGACATGACGAGCAGGCTCGCCAAGAGAGCCGTCGGAAAAAGCGCGCGCATTGACGAAATCCTCAAATCAGAATCGGCGCGCCACCGTAGTGGGTTTTGTCCGCCGGTTGAAGCGCAGGCCAGTGTGGGCAAAAAAGAAGGCCGCCCGGAGGCGGCCTTCGCAATAGTGTCAGCGGGAAGGATAGGCTTTAGAAACCGCCCATGCCGCCGCCGGCCGGCATGGCGGGCGCGGCTTCCTTCTTCGGCGTCTCGGCGACCATGGCTTCGGTGGTCACCAGCAGGCCGGCCACGGAGGAGGCGTCCTGCAGCGCGGTGCGCACCACCTTGGCGGGATCGATGATGCCTTTCTCGATCATGTCGACATAGTCCTCGGTCTGGGCGTCGAAGCCGAAGGTCTCGGACTTGTTCTCCAGGATCTTGCCGACCACGATCGAGCCCTCGACGCCGGCATTCTCCGAGATCTGGCGGATCGGAGCTTCCAGCGCCTTCAACACGATATTGATGCCGGCCTGCACGTCGGCATTGGCGTTGGTGAGACGGCCGACCGCCTTCTTGGCGCGCAGCAAGGTCACGCCGCCGCCGGGGACGATGCCTTCCTGGACCGCGGCACGGGTGGCGTTGAGCGCGTCCTCGACGCGGTCCTTCTTCTCCTTGACCTCGATCTCGGTGGCGCCGCCGACGCGGATCACCGCGACGCCGCCGGCGAGCTTGGCCAGGCGCTCCTGCAGCTTCTCACGGTCGTAGTCCGAGGTGGTCTCCTCGATCTGGGCCTTGATCTGGCCGACGCGGGCCTCGATGTCCGGCTTCTTGCCGGCGCCCTTGACGATCGTGGTGTTCTCCTTGTCGATCACGACCTTGCCGGCGCGGCCGAGCATCTTCACCGTGACGTTCTCGAGCTTCATGCCGAGGTCCTCGGAGATCAGCTGGCCACCGGTGAGGATGGCGAGGTCTTCCAGCATGGCCTTGCGGCGGTCACCGAAGCCGGGCGCCTTGACGGCGGCGACCTTGAGGCCGCCACGCAGGCGGTTGACGACCAGGGTCGCCAGCGCCTCGCCCTCGACGTCCTCGGCGATGATGACGAGCGGCTTGCCCGACTGCACCACGGCTTCGAGCACCGGCAGCATGGCCTGCAGGCCGGAGAGCTTCTTCTCGTGCAGGAGGATGTAGGCGTCCTCGAGCTCGGCGGTCATCTTCTCGGGGTTGGTGACGAAGTAGGGGCTGAGATAGCCGCGATCGAACTTCATGCCCTCGACGATGTCGACTTCGGTGTCGAGCGACTTGTTTTCCTCGACGGTGATGACGCCCTCGTTGCCGACCTTCTGCATCGCCTGCGCGATCATCTTGCCGATGGCCGAATCGCCGTTGGCCGAGATGGTGCCGACCTGGGCGACCTCGGAGGAGGCGGCGACGGGCTTGGCGCGCTTCTCGATGTCCTTGACGACGGCATGGACCGCGGTGTCGATGCCGCGCTTGAGGTCCATCGGATTCATGCCGGCGGCAACCGCCTTGGCGCCTTCGCGCACGATGGCCTGGGCCAGCACGGTCGCGGTGGTGGTGCCGTCGCCGGCGAGGTCGTTGGTCTTGGAGGCAACCTCTCGCACCATCTGGGCGCCCATGTTCTCGAACTTGTCCTCGAGCTCGATCTCCTTGGCGACGGTGACGCCGTCCTTGGTGATGCGGGGCGCACCGAAGCTCTTCTCGATGACGACGTTGCGGCCCTTGGGGCCGAGCGTCACCTTGACGGCGTTGGCGAGAATGTCGACGCCGCGCAGCATGCGATCGCGCGCGTCTCCGGAAAACTTGACGTCCTTGGCAGCCATTGTCTGCAATCCTTCTTAATCCGTGATGTGTCTGTCGCACTCCGTTCGTCATTGCCGGGCTTGACCCGCCTGCGCGGCCGAAGCCGCTTCGGCGTGGCGTAGGCCCGGCAATCCATCTCACTGCGAAGAATGATGGTTGCCCGGGTCATCTAGCGCGAAGACGCGCTTCGCGCTTCTGCCCGGGCATGACGATGAGATATTCAGCGGCCGTTCAGACGGATGGCTCTAGGCCATCACGCCCATGATGTCCGACTCCTTCATGATCAGGAGCTCTTCGTTGTCGATCTTGACCTCGGTGCCCGACCACTTGCCGAACAGCACGCGGTCGCCGACCTTGAGGTCGATCGGGATCAGCTTGCCCGCCTCGTCACGGCCGCCGGGGCCGACGGCGACGACTTCGCCCTGGGACGGCTTTTCCTTGGCGGTGTCGGGGATGATGATGCCGCCCTTGGTCTTTTCCTCGGCGTCGATACGTTTGACCACGACACGGTCATGCAGCGGACGAAATTTGGACTTAGCCATGACGTTTCCCTTTGGAGGCTCGCTTTTCGATAAGCAGCGGAAGTGAGTGGGGGCGGCGCTGCCGTTCTCCCTCTTGCCGAGGGGCGAGCGGCGCGCTTAGCAATCGGTCTTTCCGAGTGCTAATAGGGCGCAGGGGATATGGCTTGGCTGTGATCCTGTCAAGCAAAGGTGGTTAAGCGATTGGTGAGGCGGATATAGGATGGTGGCACTGGAAGCTCGTTCGGGGGAGAGGCGTATCTTAGGACGTCATTGCCCTGGCTGCGGTTTTGCGCTTGGCTGCGGGAGGGATGCGGCCATGGTCTTGTTCGGGGGAATGCCATGATCAGTTCAGCTCACGCGCGCACGCTTACCAACCTGGCGGCGGCCTCTTGCCTGGCGCTGCTGCTGGGGGCCTGCGGCGGCGGCATGAGCCTGCCGTCCTTCTCGTCCCAGCCGGCGCCCGAGGCCGAGCCCGGCGTCGCGCCGGAAATGCCGGCCTCGATCCGCGCCGACGAGATCGTCGGCCGCTGGGGCCTCGCCTCGTTCCAGAACCCGGCCGACCGCGCCCGTACCGAGGCGGCCGCGCGGGCCCAGTGCAAGAACCCCTACGTCATCGGCGCCGGCTCCTCCGGCGGGGTGATCATGCATCTGGCCGACCAGGCCACGCCGCAGGAACTGCGGCTGAAGGGCTCGCCGAGCGGCAAGAACTATATCGGCCCATCCGGCCCGACGCCGGGCGAGCAGGACCGCGAGATTGTCTCCTTCGACGGCCGCGTCATGATCACCCGCTTCGTCGACAAGGACGCCGCCACCCGCTACGGCAACATGGTCTACGTCCGCTGCGCGCCGCGGGCGTGATTCCTCTCCGTCATTCCGGGGCGGTCCGCAGGACCGAACCCGGAATGACGAGATTCTCAGGTGCGCAAATGCGCACCATAGTTCACGCTTCGCGTGCCCCGGAATGACAGTTCGAGAGAAATGAAGGCAACAAAAAACGCCGGCCCTCGGGCCGGCGATTTGTTTTCTCTCTGTCGCGTCGCGCTTAGTCGAACAGCGCGTCGATGTCGTCCTGCGAGGCGTGGCCGACGTCGCCGGCGAGTTTCGGGCCGTTGAGCAGCTTTTCATCTTCGCTGCGGTTGTCGACATGGACCGGCACGTGGGACTTGATGGCGTCGACGCCACCCCAGATCTCCATCATCGCGTTGATGTGCTGCTCGATGAACTTCATCGTGCTCATGACCTTGCTGATGCGCTGGCCGGTCAGATCCTGGAAGTTGCAGGCCTCGAAGATCGAGATGACGCGTTCCTGGATGTCGTCGGCGAGCCGCTTCTGCTGATCGATCGAGTCCACCTTGGACATCGCGCTCGCCGCCTGGTCGATCGACTCCGCGGCTTCGAGGATCTGCTGGGTCGCCTGTTCGGTGCCGCCCACCACCGCGCCGAGCTCGCCGTTGACCTTGGCCATCTCGCCGCCGTCGAAGCTCTTGCCGTGCAAGGTCGCGATCTCGCGCTTGGTACGGTCGATGGCATCGTGGATGAGGTCGAGCTCGACTTTCAGCTTCTCGCACTGCTCGATCTGGGCGCGATAGGTCTCCAGCAGCGCGCGCGTTTCGGCAACTTCGTGCGCCACGACGGTGTCGCTCTGCGGCTGCGCGGCGTGGCCGCCTCGCGCCATCTGGGCGCGGATCGCGCGCAACTCCGCCATGATTTCGCTATGCATCGGGCCTGCCTCTTCAGTCATGTCCAGAATCGGCATCTCGCCACCGGCGATATCCTCGACACGAAAACGCTTGCGGTGAACAGCCATCAGGATACTCCCCCCACCTCACTCACGCGTCTTTGTAGACAGAAGCGATTTAACACGAGGTTCACGTCCGGAACTGTCGTGCAGCCGCGCGCGACGGCACGCAAACGCACGATTAACCATGAGGCTTTGCCTTTCATCGAAAATAAACGCTGATCGGGAAATTGCAGCGTTGCTCGCGACGTGGTGAATCGAAACGCCTGTTCTGTTTACCAAACGAAACGGAGTTTGCTCTTTATTGACCACGTCGAGGACGCGATCAGCCAGCGCGTTCGGCGGCGAATGCAACTAGACGAAACAGTACAGAGTACGTCGATGTTCAAGAAAACGTCTGTCGCGCTGCTCGGCAGCGCATGCGCCTTCATTGTCGGCGCTACCGGCGCCAGCGCCTTCGACAATAGCGCGCCGAACGATCCGCCCGCGGTGCTCTACCGGCCGCGTGTCGCCCCGGCGCCGGTGCGCGTCGCCTCCAACGCCAATATGGGCGGCGGCTTCATCGAGTTCCTGTTCGGCGACGGGCCCGGTCGCGGCCCGGCCTACGCGCCGGAGCAGCCGATCTATCAGCAGCAGCCCGCCTACAACGATCCGCGTCGCCTGCCGCCGGTCGGCGAGCCGCAGATGCAAGGCGGATATCAACAAGGCGGTTATCAGCAAGGCGCAAGCTACCAGCAGGAAGCGATCGATCCGCGGCAGCGTCCGTTCGATCCGAAATTCGAGAAACAGCTGGTCGACTATAGCGGCAAGGAAAGCGCCGGCACCATCGTGGTCGATTCCAACAACAAGTTCCTTTACCTCGTCGAGGGCAACGGCCGGGCGCTGCGCTACGGCATCGGCGTCGGACGCGAGGGCTTCACCTGGACCGGCGTGAAATCGATCACCGCCAAGCGCGAATGGCCGGACTGGACGCCGCCGGCGGAAATGCTCGCCCGCCGTCCCGATCTGCCCAGGCACATGGAAGGCGGCCCGGAAAATCCGCTCGGTGCCCGCGCGATGTATCTCGGCTCCACGCTCTATCGCATCCACGGCTCCAACGAGCCCTGGACCATCGGCACCAACGTCTCCTCCGGCTGCATCCGCATGCGCAACGAGGACGTCATCGACCTCTATGGCCGCGTCAATGTCGGCACCAAGGTCGTGGTGATGTGAAGCGTCATGCGCTCGATGGGGCGATCAATCCGCGTGCCGCGTCGGCGCGAAATGCGGCAGCGAAGGGGACGCTGCCGCCGCCGGACGCCTGCCTGAATGGTCTATATCCGGTGCCTCGACACGAGACGAGGGGCAGCGGACCGGCGACGAGGAGTCGATGAAGCCGAATGCGGTGCGCGAGCCGAGCGGTTCAGCCGCCGCCGCAGCGAAAGCTCTGCCTTCCTGAGGCGCTCGTGCAGTCCCTCCAACTCGTACAATTCGGTGATGAGGTGTGTTGCGACGTCGCTCAGGGTCGCAATGCGCTGCTGAAGTGGACTCATTCTTAAAACCCCCGACTGTGCCAAGAGAGGCAGCCACGGCGTGTGGCATAAGCAACGTGTTCTTCCAGTTGAACACCCATGTCCAAATTTGGAAATCCGGGAGTCTACGGCAGCGTGTGTCGGAGGAGGTTTTCGCTCTGCAGCACTAGTCATATTATATCGAACGGCCTCTTGGCGTGTGGTGCAGAGCAGCGCGTGTCGAGCTGTTCTTGAAAAGAAATCGGCCGCCCGGAGGCGGCCGTTCCACATCCGTCGGCCGAATGGCCTACGCGTAATCGCTGCCGCCGTCGTCGCCGCCGCCGAAGTCGCTGTCGTCGGCCGTGTCCACATTGTCGTTGTCGTTGTTGTCATAGCCCGGATCGTCGTTATCCCGATCGTTCGAGGCCTGGTCGAAGAAGCCTTGCCGCGAATCCCGGTTCGATCCGATGTCATCGAGGCCGGCATCGCGCGCGAGCGAGCCGCCGGACTGGTCGCCGCTGCCGCCCCATGGGCTGCCGCCACGCTCCTCGATGATGGTGGTGTCACCAAAGGTCTGATGCGATCCGCCGCCCATCATGCCGCGAATGCTGGAGAGCAGCAGCGAGCCGCCGACCACGCCGGCCGCGGCTGCCGCCGCCGTGCCCAGGAACGAGCCGCCGCCGCCGATCGGCGGCGCGCCGTAGCTCTGTCCATATCCCTGGCCTTGTCCATAGGCCTGACCATAAGGCGGCTGGCCATAGCCGGGCTGGCCCTGCTGCATCGCCTGACCGCTGTTCCAGACCGGCCGGGAGTCACGCGGCGGCACGTTCGGAACCGAGCCGCGCGATTGGCTCGTGCCAAACAACGTGTCGCGCATGGTGTCGAGAAAACCGCCGGACTGCGGCTGCGCGGGCGCTTGGGCCGCTTCCAGCTCCTGGATGCGATGATGGGCGCGCTTGAGCGCTTCGTCCTGCAACAGCGTGGTCTGCACCAGCGCATAGACGGCGCCGGGCGCCTTGCGCAGGCCGTCGGAGATCGCGGCGACCGCGTCGGGATCGCGCGGTGCATTTTCCAGCTTTGAAAGCCGGTCGAAAAGGTCGTCGACGAGCTGGCGTTCCTGCGGCGTCATGATCTGTCTCCTTCGCGCAAAACCAAGCGCAAGCGGGATGTAGGGTTCCAATGTGGCCTCAACAGTGCCGGCCGGATTAAATTTCGGTATGCGACAGACTGCCTCCCGGCTTGTCTCTGCCGGTTTCATCCCAATGTCACGTTGCTGGTTGCGAGCAGCTGCGCGAAGGCGTCGCTGGCGAGATAGCCATGCTCGCGCTCCCTGACGTCAGTCATCGGATCGAGGCCGGTGAGAACCTCGTCGACAAAGCCGGGATGGCACATCACGAGCCCGCCCTCGGGCAGGCCCTGCAGGAATTGCCGCATCAGCTCGCCGAAATCGGCCGCGCGGGTGAAATCATAGGCGCCGGCAAAGGCGGGATTGAATGCAAGGCCGGCGCGGCCCGCACGGCGGCGGAATTGTGCACTGAGCAGATCGAGCACCAGGGCTTTCGGAGAGGCCAGCCGCTGCGCCAGCGGCAAATCGCGCCCGCCCTGGCGCACCCATGCCTTTGGCGCGATTTCGCTGACTGCCTCGACAAAGCCGTCGCGCACCTGCGGAAACAGCTGCACGTGCTGATGCCCGTCGACGAAGTCGGGCGGGCGGCCAAAGGCTTCCGCGAACGCCAGAAGCTGCGCTCTCACTTCGTTGCGGAAGAACTCGCTGTCGAGCCGGCGCATCAGTCCGGCGCGCAGCAGCTTTGGAAAAGCCATGAACATGTCGCCGTCGAGCGGGCGGAAATGCATGGTGAGCGGCCGGAACGGCGCCGAGAGCGTCACGTGCAGTCCGATCGCGCAGCGCGGGCTTGCATTCGCGGCGGCAGAAAGCGCCGCAACCTCGCTCTGATCGATGGCGGGGCCCACCATCATCACCGAGGTGGCGTTGAGGCGGCCGCGCTCGATCAGGTCGCGAATGGCACGGTTGACGCCAGGGCTGATGCCGTAATCGTCGGCGCAGAGCCAGACATGCCGCAGGCGCGCGGCCGTGCTCATTCGGCCGCGGTCCTGTCGGATGCGGCCTGACCTGAAGTGTCCTGACTTGAAATGCCCTGGGCCTTGCCGGCCTCGAAATGCTTCTCGCTGTGCTCGGCGACGAAGTAGATCGGACGCGCCTTCAGCTCGGAGAGGATCTTGCCGATATATTCACCGACGATGCCGATCATGATCAGCTGCACGCCGCCGATCGTCATCAGGCCGACCACGAGCGAGGGATAGCCCGGCACCTGCTTGCCCGTCGTGAACACCTCCCAGAGGATCGAGAGGCCGAACAGGAAGGCGACGCCGGCAAGCGCGACGCCGAGCAGGCTGGCAAAGCGCAACGGCGCCACCGAGAACGAGGTCAGGCCCTCGATCGACAGGCCGAGCAGGCGGGCAGCGTTGAAGGTGGTGACGCCATGGGCGCGCGCCGCAGGCTCGTAATCGACGCGAATCTGGCGGAAGCCGATCCAGCTGGCCAGCCCCTTGAAGAAGCGGTTGCGCTCCGGCAGTTGCCGAAGCGCGGTGACCGCGCGTGGCGACAGCAGGCGGAAGTCGCCGGCGTCCTCCGGAATCTTCTGGCGCGCGCCCCAATTGATCAGCGCGTAGAAGCCGTGCACGGCGAGGCGGCGCAGGAACGGCTCGTTGTCGCGATGCGCCTTGGCGGTATAGACGACGTCATAGCCGTCATCGATCCAGTGCTGCACCAATTGCTCGATCAGATCAGGCGGATGCTGTCCGTCGCCGTCCATGAACATGACGGCGCCGAGCCGGGCATGGTCGAGGCCGGCCATCAGCGCCGCCTCCTTGCCGAAATTGCGCGACAGCGACACCACCTGGACGTCGATCGCGTCGGCCGGCAGCGAGCGTGCGATCGACAGCGTGCTGTCCTTGCTGCCGTCGTCGACATAGACGACCTCGCAGGACAGGCGGTAGCGTTGCCGCAAGGTCTTGGCGAGATCGCAGATGCGCTGGTGCAGGGCGGCAAGGCCCGCCGCCTCGTTATAGACGGGGACGACAATCGACAGCCCCTTCGCGGCGGCATTCACTGCGGTGGTCGTCAGGGCGGAAACGTCAGAGCCCAGCGTCATCGATCAAGGTTCCAGAGCGTTCAAGGTCATCGGGGCAGCATATGGTAGCTGCAGCTTGCTGTCGCTACGCTGAACGGAGCTGCTCAATAGACTTTGGGCTCACTGCCGCAAGAACGCTTCGAGCTTGGCGAACAGCGGGTTCTCCCGATCGAACACGTAGTCGAGCGAGACCACCGAGACGGTCTCGGCCCCATGTTCGCGCAGGAAGCTCGCCAGCGCATAGAGCTGCCCGGGTGGGCAGTGCAGCGTGAGCATGCCCGACGAGGTCGGCCCGCCGAACGGAGCCTCGACGCCGAAGCGGCTGTGGGCTTCGCCGAGCAGGGCGGCGTCGCATTGCCGGAAGCGGGTCCGGACCTCGCGGTATTTGTTGGCGCGGGCTCGGGCCGCGATGTGGTCGAGGATGATGCGTGCGGTCTCGCGGGCTTGCGGCGACCAGTCGGCATCTTTCGAGGCGACCAGATTGGCCTGGCTGCGCAGGATCACGCCGTCGTCGAGCACCCGCAGGCCGTTGGCGGCGAGCGTCGCGCCCGTCGTGGTGATGTCGACGATCAGCTCGGCGCTGCCGGCCGCCGGCGCGCCCTCGGTCGCGCCCGCGCTTTCGACGATGCGGTAGTCGCTGATGCCGCGCTGCGAGAAGAACGCGCGGGTGAGATTGATGAACTTGGTCGCGACCCGCATCCGCATGTGATGCTGCTCGCGAAAGCCGGTGGCGACGTCGTCGAGATCGGCCATGGTGCGGACGTCGATCCAGGCCTGCGGCACCGCGACGACGACGTCGGCATGGCCGAAGCCCAGCCCGTCGATCAGCAACACCCGCTTCTCCGCATCCGCGATGTTGTCGCGCACCAGGTCTTCGCCGGTGACGCCGAAATGCGCGTAGCCGCGCGACAATTGCGCGGCGATCTCGCTCGCCGAGAGATAGGCGACCTCGACATTGTCGAGGCCCGCGATGGTGCCACGATAGTCGCGGGCGCCGCCGGCCTTGGACAGCTTGAGCCCGGCGCGGGCGAAGAAGGCTTCGGCATTTTCCTGAAGGCGGCCCTTGGAGGGAACGGCCAGGACGAACGGCGCGCTCATGGCTTAAGCTCCCACCTTGCGGCCGATGCTGGTCAGTGCATCCACCCAGACCGAGAAGCCGACCGCCGGTATCGGAGCGGCGGCTCCGAGCTGGGTCATCAGTCCATCATAGCGACCACCGGCAACCAGCGGCCCGGCGCCGTTACCCCTGTGATGCAGCTCGAATTCAAACCCGGTATAGTAGTCGAGGCCGCGCCCGAACGCGGTCGAGAAGCGCGTGCTCTTCACGTCGATACCCCGCGCGGCCATGAAGCCGACCCGGCTCTCGAGCTGGTCGATCGCGCCATTCAGGTCGAGCCTTGCCTCGGCGGTGAGCGCGCGCAGCGCGGCGACCGCCTCGTCCGGGTTGCCCGAGATCGACAGAAAGCGCTTCAGGACAGTGATCGCCTCGCGCGGCAGCTTGCCGCTCTTCAACGTCGATTGCTCGAGGAAGCGGTCGGCGATCTCGGCCGTGGTGCGGCCGCCGACATTGGTAGTGCCGGCAATCGACATCAGGTCGGTGACGAAGGCCAGCGCGGCCTTGCGGTCGGAGCCGGCCAGTGCCGCCAGCACGCCCTCATATTCGCTGCGGGTGGCGGTGGTCTCGGCCGCCAGCCGCTCCAGATCCTGCTCGAGGCTGATCTTGCGGTTGAAGTCCTTGACCAGGCGGCGGCGCCAGACCGGATAGAGATTGAGCGCGTCGAGCAGCGCATTGAACAGCGCGACGTCGCCGGTACGGACCTCGATGTCGCGCACGCCGAAAGCGGCGGTCGCCTCCAGCGCCAGCGCCAGCGTCTCGGCATCGGCGGCAGCGCGGTCCTGGCGGCCGAACGACTCGATTCCGGCCTGAAGGAATTCACTGGCCTGTCCGCTGCGATAGCGGAACACGGGACCCAGATAGCTGAACCCGGCCGGCTGGCCGGCGCGGCTGGATACGAGGTAATCGCGCGCCACGGGGATCGTCAGGTCGGGACGCAGGCAAAGCTCTTCGCCCGACAGGTCTGTCGTCAGATAGAGGCTTTTGCGGATGTCCTCGCCCGACAGGTCCAGGAACGGTTCGGCCGGCTGCAGAATGGCGGGCTCGGCCCTGACATAGCCGGCCTGCGCGAACGACAACAGCAGCGTGTCCGCCCAGGCGGCGGAGCCGGCAGCATTTGAGGTGGCAGTTGCGGTCATCTCGGGGTCCATCGTCCCGGGAGAACCGGGCAGGCAAGGGAGGCAAGGGGAGGCGCCAAAGGCAGGCACCGGTATTGGCGCAGCCCTTAGCATGGCCGGAAAGCGGTTTCGACCTCCAAAGGATCAATCGCTTAACGACTTTGGAGCCGCGCAGCCGGTCTCGCCCGGATCCCCTGCACGAGCTCTCCAAAACCGGAAGAGGCTCGCGATAAGAGTATCATTATACCTATATACAGGTTTCCGCGGCGTCCTCAAACCTGCCGGAGCTGCCTTGCTTCACTCAACTCCACCGTCTTTCGCCGTCGGTGCTTCGTGCACGCCAGGTTTTGCGGTGTCCGACCCCTGGTCATTGGCGAGTTGCTCGGCGAGATCGAGAATTCTCTGCCGCTTGCGGGGGTCCGCGATGCCGCGAAAAGCTTTGATCAGGCCTAGTGCCTGGCGCTCGCAAACATCATCGTGCATCACCATTCATCCCGTCAGACGGTCGGCTGAACGGAGCAGGCAGCATCGAAAGAGTTGGATGCTGTCGTGCATCGAACTCACGGCAGCCGCCGACCCGACGATCGTTTCGCAGCCGCGATGTCGATCGGGACATCGTCCGACCCGCGCGTCCCTCCGCAACGTCACAGTGAGTCACAATGAAAGATTGAGACTGCTTGGCAAGTTGTCACATACTCAATTTGGGTATGCCCAATGGTACGTTCGCTGCTGCCTTCGTCTACAAGATCAATGCTGGTTGCCGATTCATGCGCAATGCTTCTGATGTCATCCGGACGGTCTCGCGGCACACGCTGGCCTACATGCTGTTTTCGATCAGCGAGATGTTCCGGAACTACGAAGAATTCGATCCGATGGACCTTCTGATCGTTCATGCGATTCTCAATGCCAACGTCATCAATGTGATGAACGATCCTGCGCTGGACGAGAAGTTTTCGAGCATTCACACCGTCGAGCCTGAAGCGATCAAGCAGGGCGTGTCGCGCGCGGCGCTCTCTCGTTTCCTCAGCCTGCCGCTGGAGACGGTTCGCCGTCGCGTGGCGGGACTGAAGCGGCGGAAGATTCTCGCCGAGACCAAGGCCGGACTGATCGTGACCGAGCAGAACGCATTCAGGTTCGGCAACAATCACGAACTGCAGAAGACCAACATGCTGCTGCTGACGAAATTGCTTCGCGATCTCAAGCGCGCCGGCATCAGCGGACCGGATGATCTGAGCGCCGCCAAATTCGCGGTCGCGGCAAAGGAAGCGAAGTAAGCGACGGGATATGGATCAAAGCCTTCTCGACATCGCCCGCGATGGAGCGAACAAGAGTGCGGCGGAACGCCTGTTGTCGTTCCAGGATCTCAAGCCGTCCTCGGCGCTCGAGCTGCAAACCTACGACATCGATCATTTCGGCGACAGCGAGAAATATGCCGGTGCATCGAGCATGCCGTTGTCCTCAGGCACGACCGCGATCATGCGCGCACGGCTGAGCCTGCCGAATCTGAGCCTGTCGCTGGTGAAGACCTTCCCGCGGATTGTCAGAGGGTACGATCTGGCACATGCCGCGGCCGTGGTGGTGCCGATGGATCATGTGACCTCGACGCGCATCAATGGGCAGTCAATCGGCAGCTCCATCGTCGTTCTGAAGGGTGCCTCCGACTGCCTTGTCCATGAACCGGTCGGCCGTCTGATCGGTGTCATCTACTTCACGCCGCCCGCATGCGAGCCATGGTCTCGCCTGGATGGCTATCATTTGCTGAGCCCGGCAACGGACATGCTTGCTGCCCTGCGCGGCCGGATTTCCACAACGCTTGAAACTGCAGCCAACGATCCGGACGTCCTGAACGAGCCGGCGTCGCGAGCGGCTGTCGAACGATCGCTGCTCAGCGTGATGGACGCCACGATCGCAACGAGCATGGACAGCCGTTCTACACACGCGACGACCTCGACTTATCTGCGGATCGTCGCCGAGATGGAAAGCTTGATCCGGCACGATCTGACGATCTGGCACAAGACCACCGAAATGGCGGAGCGTGTGGGCGTGTCGGTCCGGACTCTTCAGAGTGCGACCCAGGCCATCTGCGGCATGAGCCCGCATCGCTATTCCAGGGTCTTGCGCCTCTGGTCGGTGCGCCGGCAGCTGCGCACCGGCCCGGCACGGCGCAGCGTCAAGGCCTGCGCCATCGCGCACGGCTTCTGGCATTTGAGCGAGTTCGCGGCGAGCTATCGGGCGGCGTTCGGAGAGTTGCCGTCCGAGACCCTGCATCGATCGCTGCGCGAGCGCAGCTAGATGCGATGACCGTTCGCCAGGCGACGAGCTAACCGCTTCCGCCACCCCAATCGCCCAGCACGGCCTGGACCAGGGCCAGCGCCGCCACGGCGGCGGTGTCGGCCCGCATGATCCGCGGGCCCAGGGCCAGCCGCAGGATGTTCGGCTGCCGCAGCAGCAGGGTGCGCTCTTCCTCGGCAAACCCGCCCTCGGGGCCGATCAGCACGTCGATACCTTGGCCCGCCACGCTTGCGCCTTGCAGGCTCTGGATGGGGCTTTGGACCTCCGCCGCCTCGTCGCAGAAGATGAGCAGACGGCCCACAGGGCGCTGACTGAGATACCGCTCCAGCGGCACCGGTTCGGCAACCGCGGCGATGCTCAATATGCCGCATTGTTCCGCGGCCTCGACGACGTTGGCGCGCATCCGCTCGGTGTTGACCCGGGAGGCCTGGGTGAACCGGGTCAGGACCGGCTGCAGCCTGGCAGCGCCCATTTCGATGGCCTTCTGGACCATGTAGTCGAGCCGGGCGTGCTTGAGCGGGGCGAACACATAGGCGAGGTCGGGCAGCCGGTCCTGGGGACGGACCTGCTGGAGGATCACAAGGCTCTCGGGCCGCTTGCGGCCCTCGATCGCGGCCTGCCATTCGCCATCGCGGCCGTTGAAGGCCAAAACCTCGGCTCCAGCGGCAAGCCGCAGCACATTGCCGAGATAATTGCTCTGGTCGCGGTCGAGCGGAATCCTGGCATCCTGGGCCAGGGGGGCGTCAACGAACAGGCGGGGGGCGCGAAAATCGTGGGAGGGCATCTTTTAGGTCCGATTTGTCGCCGTTCTTAACCGAAAGCGGTAGTTTGGGGGTAAATATCGCCGGATTGGTGTGTCGGCACGCCGCGCTCTTGCCCTATTCGACGGGTTGTTAAGTGCCGGCGGGAATCGTAAAAACGCCTGCACGCTGGTCGCGCTTCAATTGGAAGACGCCTGAACCCGTAGCTCCTGCCGGAGAGACACTTTTGATGATCCGTCGTTTGATGGTTCCGATCACTGCCGCCATGGTCGTCATGGGCGCCGCGGGCGCTTACGCCCAGGGGTTCCCGGCGCCGCTGCCGAACCAGGCCGCAACCAGTTCCGCATTTCCGCCCGTGAACGGCCAGGCGCCGGTCGCCTCCGTCGGCGCCCCGCCGCAGGCCTCTTTCCCGGTCAATGGTGTAGCTCCGATCGGTGGCGCGGGCGCCTTCAGCGCGGCTCCGCCGACCCAGGCCGGTCCCGGCGAGGATTGCATGAAGGCGTTCATCCCGCTGCGCGAGGACGCCGAAAAGCGCGGCAAGATGATCAAGGCCGCGAGCGATCGCCACGCCCCGCCTGACGAGGCCTGCAAATTGATCAGGGGCTTCGGCCAGGCCGAGCTCAAGATGATCAAGTATGTCGAGGCCCATGCCGCAAAATGCGGAATCCCGCCGACCGTCGCCGCGCAGATGAAGGAAGGTCACAAGAACACCGAGTCGATGCAGACCAAGGTCTGCAACGTCGCGCAGCAGATGGCGAACGGGCAGCGCGGTCCGGCCGGTCCGTCGCTGAGCGAGGTGGTGGGTTCGGGCGCGGCGCCGGAGGCCAATGCCAGCAAGAAGGGCGGCAGCACCTTCGACACGCTCAACGGCAACGTCCTCACGCGATGAGCGACACATCCGCCCGCGTTGCCGATTCCACCGGCAACTGGGTCGATACGCTCGCGCCGCAATGGGCACGGCCTTACTTGCGGGTGTCCCGCTTCGATCGCCCGATCGGCTCCTGGCTGCTGTTGATGCCGTGCTGGTGGTCGGCGGCGCTCGCCGGCGCAATGGCGCACGATATCCGTTCCCTGCCGCTCACCATCGTCCTGTTCCTCGTCGGAGCCTTCGTGATGCGCGGGGCGGGCTGCACCTGGAACGACATCACCGACCGCGACCTGGATGCCAAGGTCGAGCGCACCCGCTCACGGCCGCTGCCCGCCGGGCAGATCACCGTAAAGCAGGCGCTGGCCTTCATGATCGCGCAAGCGCTGATCGGCCTTGCAGTGCTGCTCCAGTTCAACCGCTTTGCGGTGGCGACCGGCATCGGCTCGCTCATGATCGTCGCCATCTATCCTTTCATGAAGCGCGTCACCTGGTGGCCGCAGGTCTTCCTCGGTCTTGCCTTCTCGTGGGGCGCGTTGATGGGATTCGCCGTCACCTTCGGACGCATCGATATCACCGCGTTGGTGCTCTATGCGGGGTCGATCGCCTGGGTGATCGGCTATGACACCATCTATGCGCATCAGGACTCCGAGGACGATGCGCTGATCGGCGTCAAATCCACCGCGCGCCTGTTCGGCGCGCATACGCACCAGGCGTTGATCCTGTTCTATGGACTTGCGGTGATGCTGATCGGCGTTGCGCTGGCGTCGGGCGATGTGCGCTGGCCGGCTTGGCTTGGACTTGCGGCCTTCGCCGTGCATCTGGCCTGGCAGATCCAACGACTTCGGATCGACGATCCCGCGCTCTGCCTGCGTCTGTTCAAGTCGAACCGCGACGCGGGCCTGTTGCTGTTCGCGGGATTGCTGGCGGATGCGGTGATGCGGGCGGCGTAATTCGCCGCTCTCGCAGGGTGGGCAAAGGCGCCCTTGCGCCGTGCCCACGATCTTTCTCAATTCGATAGAGGTGGTGGGCACGCTTCGCTTTGCCCACCCTACGGCACCTCAATTGCGCGCGATGATCTCGCGTTCCTCGCGATGAACCGGCAGCTCGCGCGCCATGGCGCTGCGGCGGCGCATCAGGAATTTCGGACGGCGCGCGCGGATCGCGTTGGCGCGGCGGCGGCGCGGCGCCGGCTTGCGGGCGCCTTCGTCGAGCTGCGGCAGCGCAAGGATCTCGCTCCAGATCGCCCAGGCCTCGTTGAGTTCGTCGCCATCGGCGCTGACCAGCAGCGGAACGGAGAGCGAGGGATCGCGGTGCACGAGGACGAGGGTCTGCGCCTCGTCATTGCCGCGCAGCGCGAGCCCGGTGAAGTCGCTGACGCGGACGTTGATTGCCATCTGCATGCCGCGGACGGCACGGCGCAGCACGACACGCTCGCGATGAAGCTCGATCTGCCTGGTGTAGCCGTCGGCGCGCGGATCATGCGCGTCGAAGCGGACCGGAAGGGAAAGAGGGTCGAGCCGCAGAGAGCGGCTCGACCCGGCGGGGTTGACCCCGCATATTGCTGTTTGACGCCTCACGGCCTTCGTTCTCCCCGCCAGGATTATGTTCCCGGTCGATGTGAGGAGCTTAGCGCGGCGGCTTCCGAAACCGCTTAAAAAGGCTGGTTAATCCAACCTCACCGCACGCCATGATTGACAAGACCTTGGCGCGCATGATTGACGAGACGTTGCGCGAAAGCAGCGAATCTGAGCCTTCTGCGGACTGAAAATGCTTGAAGTCCGCACCATTTGGGCACATCTGGTGTTCAGGGCCTAAGATCGCCCCGAAACCTCCCGCGCGCCCCAACAGGATTTCGTTTGTGAACTCTTCACCATCCGCAAGCTCGACGCTTCAGTCCAAAGCCACCAGCGCCCTGTTTGACCAATCCGCGCTGTCGGATCTGGCGCAACGCCTGGTCGAGGCGGCCAAGCGCGCCGGCGCAGATGCGGCCGATGCAGTCGCGGTGCGCGGCGTCTCGCAGGGCGTCGAGGTGCGCGACGGCCGCGTCGAGGAATCCGAGCGGTCCGAGGGCGACGATGTCGGCCTGCGCGTGCTGGTCGGCCAGCGCCAGGCGGTGGTCTCGACCAATGACGCGAGCGGCGATGCCGTCACCAAGCTCGCGGAACGTGCGGTGGCGATGGCGCGTGTCGCGCCTGATGACAAATATGTCGGCCTCGCCGATCCCGCGCTGCTGGCGCGTGACTTCCCCGATCTCGATCTGCTCGATCCCAACGTGCCCGCAACATCAGAGCTGGAGCGCCGCGCGCTCGAAGCGGAGGCTGCCGCGCTTGCCGTGAAGGGCGTGTCGAAATCCGGCGGCGCGTCCGCCTCCGCGGGCATGGGCGGCATGGTGCTCGTCACCTCGACCGGTTTCCACGGCTCTTACCTGCGTTCCAGCCAGGGCATCTCGGCGACCGCCATCGTCGGCGAAGGCACCGGCATGGAGCGCGACTACGACTTCACCTCGGCGCCGCACGCTGCCGATCTGTTGTCGCCGGAAGCCGTCGGCCGCTCCGCCGGCGAGCGCACCGTGGCGCGCTACAATCCGCGCAAGGTCGAGACCTGCAAGGTGCCCGTGGTGTTCGATCCTCGCGTCGCCGGCTCGCTGGTCGGCCATCTCGTCGGCGCCATCAACGGCGCCTCGATCGCGCGCAAGACCAGCTTCCTGAAGGACAGGCTCGGCCAGCAGCTGTTTTCGAAAAACATCCGCATCATCGACGATCCCTTGCGCAAGCGCGGCCTGCGCTCGCAGACCTTCGATGCCGAAGGCGTCGCGGTGAAGCGGACCGCGCTGGTCGACGACGGCGTGCTGACGACCTGGCTGCTCGACTGCGCCACCGCGCGCGAGCTCGGTCTCACCACGACAGGCCACGCCCATCGCGGCGTCTCGTCCTCGCCCTCGCCAGGGCCGTATAATCTGCATCTCGAAGCCGGCACACTGAGCCCGGCCGAACTGATCGCCGACATCGGCCAAGGTTTCTATGTCACCGATCTGATCGGTTCCGGCGTCAACGGCGTCACCGGCGATTACAGCCGCGGCGCCTCCGGCTTCTGGATCGAGAACGGCGAGCTCACCTATCCCGTCAGCGAGGTGACGATCGCCGGCCATCTGTTCGAGATCTTCAAGTCGATGCAGCCGGCCAACAATCTCGAGTTCCGCTACGGCATCAATGCGCCGACGGTGCGCATCGAGGGACTGACGCTTGGCGGACGCTGACTTTTCCGACACGACGACACTGACGCGTGACGCAGCGCTGCTGCAGGAGACGGTGCGGGAGGCGGGAAGCCTGGCGCAGTCGATGTTCCGCACCACGCTGAAGAAGTGGATCAAGGGCGCGTCCTCGCCGGTCTCGGAAGCCGACATCGCCGTCAACGATCTGCTCGAAGCGCGCCTGCGCGGTGCCACGCCCGACTATGGCTGGCTGTCGGAGGAGAGCGCCGATGATCAGGCGCGGCTGTCGCGGCGGCTGACCTGGGTGGTCGATCCCATCGACGGCACCCGCAACTACCTCAATGGCCATGACGAATGGTGCGTCAGCGTCGCGCTGGTCGAGGTTTCAGCGCCGGTGCTGGCCGCGGTCTACGCGCCTGTGACGAACGAGTTCTTTTTCGCCGCCCGCGGCCAAGGCACCACGCTGAATGGCAATCAGGTCCGGGCGACGCCCGGGTCCGTGCTCGACTTCGCCCGCATGGCCGGCCCCAAGCCGATGGTCGAGCGACTCAATGCAAAGGTCGGCGACGTCAAGCTGCATCCGCGAATCGGTTCGCTCGCGCTACGGCTGTGCCGGGTCGCCAATGGCGCCCTGGATGCGGCTTTTGCGGGCGGCAATAGCCATGATTGGGATCTTGCGGCGGCCGATTTGATCGTGCAGGAAGCGGATGGTAGGATGAGCGACCTCTCTGGAGGTCCCATCCTTTATAATCGCCGGGAAGTGACGCACGGGGTGCTGGTGGCAGCGGGACGCGATCGTCATGCGAGCATTGTCGCGCATTTTCGCAATCGTCCCTTGCCCTGAAGCGCCCGTCGGCGTGCTTGTCGACCACTGCTTTGCCGGGCAGCCTGTTAGGAACCGAACTCATGTCAGATAGTGCCCCGCAACAACTGCTTCACCTCGTCATCGGCGGTGAGCTGCTTGACCTCGAGCACAACACCTTCAAGAATCTCGACGAGGTCGAGATCGTCGGCCTCTACCCGAACTATGCGTCCGCCCACGTCGCCTGGCGCGCCAAGGCGCAGAGCACGGTCGACAACGCGCAGATGCGCTATTTCATCGTCCACCTGCACCGGCTGCTCGACCCGAATCAAGAAACGAAGCCGGCGCGTTGAAAAAACTGCTTCGCAATACGCTGCGAAGCAGCTGGTTTCAGCGTGCCGTCGGGGTCCTGGCGGCCGAATATCTGCGTCTGGTGTGGCGGACCAACAGGTTCACGTTCGATCCGCCTGACGTCTATCAGCTGGTCGAGCCGCAGATGCCGGCGATCTTCGCGTTCTGGCACGGCCAGCATTTCCTCACCCCGTTCATCAAGAACAAGGACTGGTACCGCGCCAAGGTGCTGATCTCCCGCCACCGCGACGGCGAGTTCAACGCGGTTGCCGCCGAGCGGCTCGGCATCGGCACCATCAGGGGGTCCGGGGATCACGGCGGCGCGTTCCACCGCAAGGGTGGTGTCGGCGCCTTCAGGGAAATGGTGTACACGCTGCAAGACGGTTGTAATGTCGCGTTGACCGCCGATGTCCCCAAGCGTTCGCGCGTGGCCGGCCTCGGCATCATCATGCTGGCACGGGAATCGGGGCGGCCGATCATGCCTTTTGCGATGGCGACCAGCCGCTTCATCCGGCTCAGGAACTGGGACCGCACCACCATCAACCTGCCGTTCGGCCGGGGCGTCCTGGTCGGCATCAAGGAAATCCGCGTTCCCGCAGACGCTGATGCCGCGAAGATGGAAGAGCTGCGGCAGGAACTGGAAGACACGCTGAACGAAGCCACCAGCCGCGCCTATGCGCAGCTCGGCCGCAAGGGGCCTGCAGATGGCTAGCTCGTTGCCCCACGCGCTTCCCAAGTCGCTGCCAATGACGCTGCGGATGTATCGGCGCCTGACGACGAGCCTCGTGCCGCTCGCGCCTGCGCTGATCAAGCGGCGGCTGCGGCAAGGCAAGGAAGACCCCGCGCGCGTCGGCGAGCGGCGGGGGCTCAGCAGGGACGTGCGGCCGCACGGCCCGCTGGTCTGGATCCACGGCGCCAGCGTCGGCGAGGTGCTGGCCGCGGCGGCGCTGATCGAGCGCCTGCGCGATCTCAACCTGCGCATCCTGCTCACGTCGGGCACGGTCACCTCGGCGGCCGTGGTGGCAAAACGCTTTCCGCCCGACGTCATCCATCAATACGTGCCGTATGATTCCCCGCGCTATGTCGCGCGCTTCCTCGACCATTGGAAGCCGTCGCTGGCGCTGTTCATCGAATCCGACCTGTGGCCGAACCTGATCCTGGCCGGCGCGGCGCGCCGCGTGCCGATGGTGCTGATCAACGGGCGGATGTCGCCGCGCTCCTTCCCGCGCTGGCGGCGGATGCACGGCACCATCTCGGCGCTGCTGTCGCGCTTTGATATCTGCCTCGCGCAGTCGAAGACCGATGCCGAACGCTTCGCCGCGCTCGGCGGCCGTGACGTCGTCACCACGGGCAATCTCAAGCTCGACGTGCCGGCGCCGCCGGCAGATCCCGCCAAGCTCGAACGGCTGATGACGATGACGCGCGGCCGGCCGATCATCGTCGCGGCCTCGACCCATCCGGGCGAGGACGAGATGCTTGTCGCGGCCCATCGCAGCCTCGTCGGCATCTTCCCGCAGCTCTTGACCGTGATCGTGCCGCGGCACCCGGATCGCGGCTCATCGATCGTTGGCATGATCGCGGCATCGGGCCTGAAGCCGGCGCTGCGCTCGCGCGACGAGCAGCTGGCGGCGACGACCGATGTCTATGTCGCCGACACCATGGGCGAGCTTGGCCTGTTCTATCGCCTCTCGCCGATCGTGTTCATGGGCAAATCGCTGGTGGGAGAGGGCGGCCAGAACCCGATCGAGGCGATCAAGCTTGGCGCTGCCATCGTCCACGGCCCGAACGTTGCCAATTTCAGCGAACTCTATGCGGCCCTCGACCAGAGCGGCGGTGCGCGCCAGGTCGACACGCAGGAGGCGCTGACGAAGCAGCTCGGCCTGTTGCTGGCCGAGCCAAGCGTGCGCGACAAGATGCAGCGCGCGGGAAGCGGCGTGGTCGAGCAGCTCGGCGGCGCGCTCGATCGCACCATGGCGGCGCTCGAGCCGTATCTGATGCAGTTGCGGATCGAGATGGGAGCCGCCAATGCGTGAGCCGGCCTTCTGGTACCGGCCGCGCTCTCCGAAGTCGCATCTGCTCAGCCCGCTCGGCGCACTCTATGGCGCCATCACCGCGCGCCGCATGGCGCGCAGTGGATTTGACGCCGGCATCCCCGTGCTCTGCGTCGGCAATTACCATGTCGGCGGCGCCGGCAAGACGCCGACCGTGCTGGCCCTGACCAAGCTGCTGCGCGAGCTTGGCGAGAGCCCGGTCGTGCTCAGCCGCGGTTACGGCGGGCGCTTGCGCGGCCCGGTCATGGTCGATCGGATGCGTCACACCGCCACTGAGGTCGGCGACGAGCCCTTGATGATGGTGCGCGACGTGCCGGTCGCTGTCGCGCGCGACCGCCTCGACGGTGTCGCGCTGGCGAAGTCGCAAGGCGCCACCGTGATCCTGATGGACGACGGCTTCCAGAATCCAAACCTCTTGAAGGATGCCTCGCTGATCGTGATCGACAGCGAGCGCGGCCTCGGCAACGGCCGCGTGTTTCCGGCAGGGCCTCTGCGCGCGCCGCTCAAGCCACAGCTTTCGCGCACCGACGCGCTGGTGCTGATCGGCGACGGCCATGCCGCGGACGATGTCGCGTCTGAGCTTGCCAAACGTGGCAAGCCGGTGCTGCGCGCGCGGCTGAAGCCCGATGCGGGCTCGGTTGCAAGACTGCAGGGCAAGCCGGTGTTCGCTTTCGCGGGCATCGGCGATCCCGAGCGTTTCTTCCGCACCCTTCGCACTGGCGGCATCGACGTCGCGCGCACGCGTCCCTTCGCCGATCACCACATGTTCTCGCGCGACGAGCTCGCCGCGCTCGCGGCCGACGCGAAAGCCGGGCAGCTCACCCTGGTGACGACGGAAAAAGATCTCGCGCGCCTGCGCGGCATTGATGGCGTGCCCGACGGCATCGTGCCGTTCAAGGTAGCGCTCGAATTCGACGATCCGGCCAGGCTCAAGCAGCTGATCAGCGATCATCTCTACAAGGCCCGCGAGCGCCGCTTCAGCACGCGATGATCTTGCCACCGGCACTGATCTCGTAGGGTGGGCAAAGGCGCTCTTGCGCCGTGCCCACGATCTGTTGCGTTCGGAGACAGCTGGTGGGCACGCTTACGCTTTGCCCACCCTACGGCACCTCGCTATTCAGCCGACGACCCGACCTGCCATTCAGGCAACATTCATCGGGAAACTCCTATCGATCCGACACGATCCAGGAGACGTCGATGAAACAACGGCGCCTTACGTCTGCGGCTTCGGCGCGCCGGGAAAATGCCGCTGCAGCACGGCGGCGGGCGTGGCGTAGGCCTCTTGCAGGTCCACGCTCCAGTACTTCAATTCGTCGAGCGGAATCCGCGTGTCGGTCACAGCGCAGCGTACGAAAGTCCCGGGCGAGATCACGCGGAAATCGCCGTCGAGATATTGCACCTGGGCTTCGCCATGGCCCGAGGGGCCGAACTTGTTCAGCACGGTCGAAAGTCTCCGTGGGAGGCCGCTTCCAGGAATACCTTTAGGGCAACCCCTGATGGGTGAACCCTGGAGGGCACGATGTGTTGGACCTGACCTAGCATAGATAGGACGGCTTGTCCGCCCGTTAAACCCACCGGTTTGTGATGTTTTGCCGCCGTTACCGCATGATAATTCTGGAGGCCGTGCGGCACCTCCTGCGACAGAGTCCGATGCGCGCCTTAACTTCCGCCCTGTTCCTGGCACTGCTGATGTCGGCCGCGCAGGCCGCGCCGGCGCCTGCGCCGCAAGCGGTCGAGATTCCGCTGTCGTCCGGCGTCCTGCATGCGCAGCTGTTCAAGCCCGAGGGCGAGGGGCCGTTTCCGACCGTGATCGCGCTGCACGGCTGCGGCGGCCTCGGCAGTCATTCCGATTCCGTCCAGCCGCGCTATCGCGATTGGGCCGAGCGCCTGCTCAAGGCGGGCAATGCAGTGCTGCTTCCGGACAGCTATGGCTCGCGCGAGCTCGGGCCGCAATGCCGCGTCAAGGACATCCACGTCAAGGCGCGGCGCGAGCGTGTCACCGACATCGCGGCCTCACGCGCCTGGCTGATGAAGCAGACCTGGGTGGCCCGCGACCGTGTCAGCCTGATCGGCTGGGCCAATGGCGCCAGTGCGCTGCTCTGGGCGGTGCGGCCGCAAGCCGCCGCGCGCGATGCGGGCCCGGACTTCCGCGCCGCGATCGCGTTCTATCCGGATTGCCGGATCTCGGCCGGTCTCGGCTGGAGCACGCGGGTGCCGACGCTGCTGCTGATCGGCGCCAATGACGACGTCTCCTCGCCCCCGGCCTGCCGCCAGATGGTGGACGGCGCCCATGGCCGCAGCGCGCTCGCGCGCATCGTGGTCTATCCCGGCGCCTATCACGATTTCGACCGCGCCAACACGCCGCTGCACGCAGCTAGCGCCAGCCCTGATGCCGCCGTTCCCGAGCACGGTCATCTCGGAACCGATTCGGTGGCGCGCGCGGAGTCGCAGAAGGAAGTCGCGGAGTGGCTGGCGCGGTGATCGGTGCCATAGTTCGACCATGATGTCAGCTAAACGCATCACCATGCGCAATCGCATCGTCATCTTCTCATCGGCCCTCGCCGTCTTCACCGTCGCGATCTTCCTGTTCGAAGCCCACGCCGGCTCGCCCCAGCTCGCCCCGGAACATTGCGGCTTCTGGACCACGATGGACGCGGGACTGTCCTGCCGCTGAAGCGGGCTAATCCATCACCGTCACCCTGAGGTGCGCGCCGTGCGGCGCATCGCGCCGCGCAGCGAGCCTCGAAGGGCGACGGCCCGGCTGCATCGCGGCCATTCATCCTTCGAGGCTCCCTGCGCGATGCTGCGCGTCCCGCAGCTCGCACCTCAGGATGACGGGTCTGAATGGGCTACGCTCGCAATGACGAGGATGAGAGAGCTCGCGAGCAGCCCTCAGAACAAACTGCCCTGATCCACCGGCTTGGCCACGCGCCTCGGTGCCGGCTTTGTCTCCTGCGCCGCAGCCTTCGGCTGCACCGGCGCACGCCTCGCCACCGCCGGCCGATCGGCATCCGCGGTCGCACCGACGCGGCCATCCGCGAACTCGATCTCGACGCGTGCACCGGGCCCGATCGCGTCGGCCGAATGCAGCGGATGCCCTGAATCATCGCGCACCAAGGCAAAGCCGCGGGCGAGCACGCCGCGATAGGACAGCGCGGAGAGCAGCTTGCCGCTGTTCTCGACGCGGGCGTCGAGCCGCTGCAGCAACGTCACCAGCGCGCGGCCCGCACGTTCGGAGAACCGCTGCGTACGCTCGCGCTGGCGGGCAATCGCATTGCGCTGGGCCTGCGCGTTGGAGAGCTTCGAGGCCCGCAGCCGCACTTCAAGTCCGGCGAAGCGGTCGCGCCGCCGCCGCAACAGCGAGCGCGCCGACAGGCCGAGCCGCTCACCGCAGACGGTGAGCCGGTGCCCGGCCTGCGCGATCTGGCCATGCAGCACTCGCAATGTCAGTTTTGAACCCGCCGCCGTGAACCTGCGGAAATGCGCATGCGTATTCGCCTTGAGGCAGCGGGGCAGCGACGCGCCCGCCGAATCCAGCCGCTGCCGCGGGATCGCCAGCAGATCGCCGGCCGCCGGCAACGCGCGCGCAGCCGCGCGCAACTCGCTGCGCCGGCTTTCATGCGCACGTTGCCAATAGGCGCGCGTGCGCCGCGCCAGATCAGCGACCTCGACGAACAATTCGCTGCGCACCGGCACCGCCATCTCCGCGGCCGCCGTCGGCGTCGGCGCGCGCTTGTCGGCGACGAAATCGATCAGCGTGATGTCGGTCTCGTGGCCTACGGCCGAGATCAGCGGGATCATGCTCTCGGCCGCGGCCCGCACCACGATCTCCTCGTTGAACGACCAGAGATCCTCCAGCGAGCCGCCGCCGCGCGCGACGATCAGCACGTCGGGCCGCGGAATCCTGCCGCCTTCAGGCAGCGCGTTGAAGCCGCGGATCGCGGCTGCGACCTGCTCGGCCGAGCCCTCGCCCTGCACCTTCACCGGCCACACCAGCACGCGGCGAGGGAAGCGGTCCTCGAGCCGGTGCAGGATGTCGCGGATCACCGCGCCGGTCGGCGAGGTGACGACGCCGATCACCTCGGGTAGCCAGGGCAAAAGCTGCTTGCGCGCCTCGTCGAACAGGCCCTCGGCGGCGAGCTTCTTCTTGCGCTCCTCCATCAGCGCCATCAGCGCGCCGATGCCGGCCGGCTCCAGCGCCTCGATCACGATCTGGTACTTCGACGAGCCCGGATAGGTGGTGAGCTTGCCGGTCGCGATCACCTCGAGCCCCTCCTGGGGCTTGAAGCGCATGCGGCCGTGCACGCCCTTCCAGATCACCGCCTCGATCTTGGCGCTCTCGTCCTTGAGCGCGAAATAGCAATGGCCGGAGGAATGGGCGCCGCGGAACCCGGAGATCTCGCCGCGGACCCGGACATGGCCATAGGTGTCCTCCACCGTCCGCTTCAGCGACTGGGACAGCTCGGAAACGGTGAATTCAGGCGCGTTGTGAAGTTGTTCCGCAGGCGGCATCTGGCAAACGATTCGGCATGTTGGGGTCATCAGGACGTTAAGGATTTTCGCCAGCAAGCGCGAATCCGGCTCTTGATCGCAAGAGTACTCTGTAATATAGAGTTCTCTATTGATGTTCCAATGAGGGAGTTCGACCATGGCGATGCGGCTGCTGCGAGGGTTGCTGGGCTTGCTCAAATGGGGCCTGTGCGCGGTCGGCGCCGTCGCCCTGGTCTTCACCGCACTCGTCGCGACACCGCTGCAGCGGCCTCCCGAGCTGCGCTCGGTCTCGGACTCCGCCAAGGGCATCGACTGGTCCACTTTGCCGCCGCTGGAGCGTTTTCAGGCCCGCGACGGCACCTGGCTCGGCTTCCGCCACTATCAGCCGAAGGGGGCGGACACCGGTCGCGGCGCGATCTTCATCCACGGCTCGTCCGGCTCCTCCGGCACGGTCAACCACGCGCTCACGGCGGCGCTCGCCGCGCACGGCGTCGAGACCTGGGCGCTGGACACCCGCGGCCATGGCGCCTCGGGCACGCGCGGCGATATCGGCTATGTCGGCCAGCTCGAGGACGACCTCGTCGATTTCGTCGCCCATGTCCGCAAAAGTGCCCCGGATCTGCCGCTCACGCTGATCGGCCATTCCGCCGGCGCCGGCTTCTCGCTGCGCATTGCTGCGACGCCGATCATCCAGGACCTGTTCGTCCGCACCGTGCTGGTCGCGCCCTATCTCGGCTATGACGCGCCGACCAATGTCGAGCATTCCGGCGGCTGGGCCAATGCCGATATCCCGCGCTTCCTCGGCCTCACCGCGCTGCGCAAGCTCGGCATCGATTGCTGCGCGCAGCTGCCGGTGCTCGCCTTCGCGGTGCCGCCGAATTCGGAGCGGATTTTGACGGCGACTTATTCCGACCGCCTGATGCGCAATTTCGCCACGCACGGCTATCGCCTCGATCTGCCCAATGTGACGCATCCGATGATGATCTTCGGCGGCGGCGACGACGAGATGATGATCTCAGCCAAATATGCGGAAGTCGTGCAGGCCATCAAACCCTCCATCGACGTCAAGATCATCGACGGCGTCAACCATATGGGCATGGTCACCCATCCGAAGGCCGTCAATGCGATCGCCGAGGACGTGGCGACCAGAGGGGCGGGGCAGTCATGATGCGATCCAGTTTCGGCGGCCCGCGGAGACAGCCATGAAGAACCTGTTTGAGGCCGGAAAATTGCTGCTGCTCGACATGGCGGCGACGCTGTTCTTTCTCGTGCTCTATCTGCTGACCCACAATGTAACCCTGTCGGTCGTGCTCGGCATGGCGCTGGGCCTCGCCCAGATCGGCTGGCAGTTCGCGCGCAGAAAGCCGATCGACATCATGCAATGGATGAGCCTGTTTCTGGTGCTCGGCGCCGGCACCGTCACGCTCATCACCAACGATCCGCGTTTCGTCATGATCAAGCCGAGCGTCATCTACGTCATCGTCGGAATCGTGATGCTGAAGCGCGGCTGGATGAACCGCTATCTGCCGCCCGTGGCGATCGAGCTGGTGCCTGACATCGCCATCATCGTCGGCTACGCCTGGTCGGGCCTGATGTTCTTCTCTGCCGCGCTCAACGTGATCGTGGCCCTCAATGTCGACGTCGCGACCTGGTCGGCGGCCATGTCGATCTATGGCATCGTCAGCAAGGCCGTGATGTTCCTGATCAGCTACGCAGCTATGCGCACCATCGCCGTTGCGCGCCGCCGGCGTGCCGCCGCTCGCGCCGACGATGTTGCGGTGATACCGGGTTGATGGTGACAGCCATGATCGACAGCAAAGAGGCCTCCAAAGCGCTGGCCGAGATCGATGACATCGTCCAGCGCGTGCGGCAATCGCGGCTCTACGAACTGGCGAGCCTCGCGGCGATCTGGTGGGGCGTTCTGGTCTTTGCCGGCAACCTGGTAACTTGGGCGTGGCCGCTCTATGCGGGCTACGCCTGGATTGCGGTGGATGTCGTGGGCGTCGCGGGTCTCGTAGCGCTTCGCGTCTTCAATCCGCCGCATCACGCCTATGGCCCCGCCTTCGATATCAGGCTGCTGCTGGTCTTCGTGCTGTTCTTCGCCTTCGGTTATCTCTGCACCAGCGTGATCGGCCATTTCGGCCCGCGCCAGCAGGGCACGTTCTGGCCGCTCTATTTCATGCTGTTCTACATGCTGGCGGGCCTCTGGTTCGGCACCGCCTTCGTCGCGATCGGCCTTGTCATTACCGCGCTGACATTGATCGGCTTCTTCTATATCGGCGCGGCCTTCCCGCTCTGGATGGCCTTCGTCAACGGCGGCGGCCTGATCCTCGGCGGCCTCTGGATGCGGCGGATCTGATGGCCGAGCTCGACGACATCATCCATCAGCCCTTGCGGCTGAAGATCATGGCGGCCCTGAACGCACTGCCGGTTGCCGCAGGCCTGGAATTCGCCCGCCTGAAAAAACTCACCGGCGCCACCGACGGCAATCTCGGCGCCCATATCGAGACCCTCGCCAAGGCCGGCTACGTCTCGGTGGAGAAAGCCTTCGTCGGCAAGAAGCCGCAGACGACGGTGACCGCCACCGCGGCGGGCCGCGGCGCCTTCGCGCGGCATGTGGCGACGCTGCAGGAGATCATTGCGGGGAAGCAGGGGTAGCAGTGCGAAGCATCGACAGACTCTTCCGTCATCCTGAGGTGCGAGCGGCGCGATGCAACAGCATCGTGCCGGGAGCCTCGAAGGATGAACGGCCGGATGCAGCAGGGGCGTCGCCCTTCGAGGGCCGCTGAAGAAGCGGCCACCTCAGGGTGACGGTAAGAGATCGTCGCGGGCGAGATGAGTTGAACACCCGGCGCGCCGAAGCAATTTCAGACTTGCGCTCAAGCAGGCTCGACCCACTTTCTTCCGTCATTCCGGGGCGTCGCGAAGCGACGAACCCGGAATCCATTCATCCACCGACGCTGGGGGCCGATGGATTCTCAGGTGCGCAATTGCGCACCATAGCTCGCGCTACGCGCGCCCCGGAATGACAGGGACTACGGTGCCAGTGCACTCAACGGGGTCAACAGATGCGTTGGCTTCGGAATTTTGTGCACTGTCAGCGCAATTCCAAGCCTGAAGAAACCCTCTTAGGTTGAGCTGGACAAAAATCACCTTTATCCTGCAGATGGAAGATGACTGAACATTTTCGTGGATGGGGGACTCTGTTGGTCAAGGTTTTGTTCGCGCTATCTCTGCTTCCGTTTTTCTGTTCACCTGTGCAAGCGGCCTATTGCTGGTTTTCAGGATCGAATTTAAGCGACGGTCAGACCGTCACCGAAACGCTCAAGATTGTCGTCGCGTCGGTGGGTCGGGCGCACATCGCCGGAAAGCCGGATCAACGTCCCTGGTGCATCGAAAATCGACACAGCCTGGGTGGCCATTATTCGAACAGGATTGTCGAGAGCCCGAAGCTCGGGCAGGTCAGTGCAAATGACTACCGGATTTCCTATCGCGGCAACAAAGTCGGCCATGACCGCTTCACCGTCGAGCGACGCTGGCTCAATCCGCACACCAACGGATGGTACACGGGCCGGATCGTTTACGAGGTCGACGTCGTGCCGGAGCCGTTCTGAGAGCATTCCAGCGCCGGACTTTTCCCACAAGGGGGAGAAGGGGAGAGCAGCTTCGCCCCGTTCGCGCGGCACGCCTCTCTCCGCCGTCATTCCGGGGCGTCGCGAAGCGACGAGCCCGGAATCCATTCATCCACCGACGCAGGGGCCCGATGGATTCTCAGGTGCGCAATTGCGCACCATAGCCCGCGCTTTGCGCCCCCGGAATGACAGGGAGGGGGAGTGCAGTCCAGCACTGTCACCCCAATCGCATTGCGCCTAGCAGCCGCGGCAGATGCTCTTGATCTTCTTCTCCAGGGCTTTGTCGGCGGGATCGCGAGGCGAATCCACGGCAAGTTTCGGGGAGTTGGGTTCGCCTGTCGCTGAAGCGACGGGATGCGTATGCTGCCTGTGGTGTCTGGCCTCGGCAGGCTCATTCAACACAAGTGCTGCGATGAAAGCGATGCACAAGGTGCAGTTCAGCAGTTTTTGCAAATCTTCCCCACGATCTTGTCGGCGCGGTTGTTCTCTTGATCGATCTTGTCGTCACTGCCCTTTTCGTCCGTCGTCATCGGCCTGCCAATGCCGCCCGCAGGGGCCGTGGCTTGCGCGTTCGCGGGCGAAGAACCCGATGGGGCCGCCGTGCCGGCCGTGTTCGTGCCGGGCGCCGCTCCCGTTGTCAGTCCGTTGCCGCTGCCCGTTGGAAGATTTGCACCTGATTGGGCGGGCGAGGGGCTGTTGAAATTGCCGCCCGCAACGTTTCCGGTGGTCGGTCCATTGTTGAGGTCAGGTGCGTTAGCGCCAGGTGCGGTCGTCGCGTTGGCATTTGCACCCGTCCCCGCGACACCAGTCCCGACCGAACCGGATGGAGATGTCGCGGCTGCACCCGCCCTTCCGGCCGAGGAGGCTCCGCCTGCCGCGCCGCCGGCCGAAGATGATGCTCCGCCCGCGCCTCCAGCGCCACCACCACCTCCGCCGCCGCCTTGAGCGAACGCCGAGCAGGGAATGATAAGGGCCATGACGAGCGCAAAACGGGAGATGTTCATGATGGCACTCCTTTGAGCCATCAAGCCGTCCGCTGTCCGGTCGTTCCAATTCGCCTCTCGCCGCGAGCAGCGCGTCTTGCATCGCGCGGTCATCAAAGCGGGAAAGGCTCCCGGAACCGGGCGACTCATTCCTGCGTTGCGCCATGAGGAGGAGTGTCATGGCGAAGAAGGCAAAGAAGCAAACCGCCCGCGGGCGCAGGCAGGACCGCAGCCGCGTCGCCGGCGGGCAGGATTACGAGGTCCAATACGAGGCCAGGAAATCAGGACGATCGGCCTCGGCCGTCAAGAAGGCGGTCAGAAAAGTCGGCAACACCAGGAAGAAGGTGGAGAAGAGGCTGGGGCGATAGTCCGGTGTCGCCGCCCTCGTCACATCAGCCATCGTGGCTGCGTCGCCACATCGAGGGATTGGGGCCTTACCAATCCCTGGTGCTGCTTCTCATCCCGGCCAGTATCGTCGAGCCCCTGAAGCTCGCTGCCGTAGCGATCACGGGTGAAGGGCATTGGATCACCGGCATCGCCGTCATCGTGTGCGCCTACGCGGCTAGCCTGTTTCTGGTCGAAAGACTGTTCAGGATCGTCCGGCCGAAACTCCTCACGCTGCCCTGGTTCGCCCGCCTCTGGAATTGGCTGCTCTCCCTGCGCGCCAACGCGGTTGGATGGCTCCGCCGGTGAGATGCGGCATGGCTGTGCCCTGGCCCCTTGCGGGAGAGGGCAGCCACGACGGTAAACCCGACTCAGGGGGTGAGGGTTCGCTCCTCATCAAAGGTCTCTCCGTGGAGAGAGACCCCTCATCCGGCGCCATAGCCGAAGTTTCGCTTCGGCGTTCTCAAATAGGGCGGCCGTAGACCGCCTATGCCACCTTCTCCCGCAAGGGGAGAAGGGAAGAGCAGGCGTCGCGAAGCGACGAGCCCTGAAACAATTTCGCCGTCGCCGCCGCGGATGCCGCGCGGTCAGTGAACTCGGCGGACGCTTCGTGGAAACAAGTGTGGTGGGTTTCGTAAGGGCTCAACCCACCCTAAAGCTGATTTGCCTCGTGTTCGTCACAGCCGAGGTCGTATAGCGGCGGGATCAGTACATCCGGGAGCAGTTGAAAGCTGACAACGTTCGGTAGCCTATCCGGGATGAATCTGCTACCTGAGGTTTTTAGCCGAGACTATGTCTCGGCTTTTTTATTGACCGGGGGTAGGCATGGCTGAGGACGAGGTCGTAAAGGCAATTTCTACACTGATGGAGGCACTGACCCCTCTCGACAAGGAGGCCCGAGAGCACGCGCTGGACTTCGTTATGAAGCGCCTTGGTATATCGCTTGGCGCGGCACCGGCTCCAATACATCATTCCGGTTCGCCGAGCCCGCCCACGCCCATAACCCCGGCCACGCCGCCCGTCCCTGATCAACCGGGGCAGGACATCAGGTCGTTCGCAGCTCTTAAGTCGCCAAAGACGATGAACGAGAAGGTGGCGGTCATGGCTTATTATCTTGCGCAGCTTGCGCCCCCGGCAGAGCGGCGTGATTACATTACGCCGGAGGACATCAAGCCCTATTTCATCCAGGCTGATTTCGAGCTGCCGACGGCCACCGGGAGCATGACGCTCACTAACGCTAAGAACGCGGGGTACCTCAACGCTCTAGAGCGCGGCCAATATAGGCTTAACTCGGTCGGGCATAATCTCGTGGCCCATAAGCTGCCAAGCAAGGACGCCGGCGCGAAAGCGACGCGCCGACCGGTCAAGAAGCCAGTAAAGAAAGGCAAGCGATGAGCGATACCGTCGATGATTGGCGGGCGCTCATATCAGAAGCTTCAAAGGTCCAAAAGAAGATCAATCGCGTCCCCAACGCTAGGGTTAAGTCAATTCCGCTGCGGGAGGAAGCTCGCGGCCTGGGACAGTCGTTCTTTCAGAACTTGCACCTCGGGCTTATCGGCGCTGGGCTCGAAGAAGAAGCTCAGCTTTTGTCAGATGAGTTCGAAACCCTGATTCGGCTCGCCGAGGCCGAGAGTGCGAAATCGAAGTACGCAGCCGCGTTCCGCGTGCTTCGGGAGATTTCCCCTGATGTGGTCGCCAAATTGGAGAGGGATCGCGGGCGATCGGTCAAGGTGGAGGTCGGCATCACCAACGAGGACCAGCGCATCATCGAGACCTTGGAGGGACTCGTACCGTCTGCCGCTCTCTCATTCCGTCAGGCAGTCGCCGACTTAGCGGACGACGATCGGGTCTCGTTTCGCGGTCCCGCACTAGAACTACGCGAGGCGTTCCGAGAAACATTGGATCATCTTGCCCCTGACGCCGATGTCGAGGCGTCCGATGGATATAAGCGCGAGCCAGACAGAAAAGGCCCTACGATGAAGCAAAAGGTTCGCTTCATCCGCAAGGCGAGGGGCGAGAGCAAATCGTCAGGGGTCGTGCCGGAGCAGACGGCCTTGACGATTGATGAACTGGTAGGGAGCCTCTTTCGCGCGGTGTACGACCGATCCTCTGTCGCGGCCCATGTTGGAACGGAACGCAAGGCTGTTCTCCAAATCAAAAGGTACATCGTCGCCATCCTCCACGAAATTCTGGAGATTTAAGTCCGGTGACGTTCCGTCCGTGTCGTCTACTTGCCGTTGCGGCCTGGGTTCCCTACGTTCTATACAGTCGTTCTACTTGCGGCCGGGAGGCCGCGCGCTCATGAACACATTGTTTGATAACGCTATTCAATCGATTCAGCTTGGTATCGAAGATTACCAGCACAATGACCCGAAGCGGGCACTTTCGGCTGTCCGGAATTTCTACGCTGGCACCCTGCTCATTTCCAAAGAAGTCCTCGTGCGGGCGGCGCCAAAGGCCGACGTCAAAGCCGTTATCGGCTCGAAATTCGTTCCTGTACCGGACGGAAAGGGCGGCGTGACCTATGAGGCAAGCAACAAAACCGTTGACTTTGCCGAGATCGGTGACCGCTTCAAGCTGTTCGGCCTCAAGATCGACAAGAGCGCTCTAGCGGACCTAAACAAGATCCGCAACGACATGGAGCACTACTACACCAACGCCAGTGGCAAGAAGGTCCGTGAGGCTATTGCACGCGCGTTCCCTGTGGTCGTGGACATGTTCAAGCAGTTGCACGAGGAGCCCGCCAAGCATTTGGGTAAGTGCTGGGATATTATGCTGGAGGTGAAGGCCGTCTACGATCAGGAACTCGCCGAATGTGTTGCGAGCTTCGATAACGTCGATTGGAAGTCGAATGCTGTGGCGAATGCTGAGCGCGTTTGCCCCACGTGCGGTTCGCGGCTGGTCCATCAGAAAGATCCTGCGAACACGATCTATGATCACGCCGATGCAACTTGCCGCCAGTGCGGTGAGGACTTCGAAGCGGAAGCGCTGATCGAGACTGCGCTCAAGGAGCATTTCGCGGGGCATAATTACGTAGCTGTTAAGGACGGGGGTGAGGTAGTGCTGGACACCTGCCCGGAATGCGGTTGCGAGACATACGTTATGTACGACGAGGAGAACGGCTGCGCCTGGTGCCAGCTTGAGCTCGGCGAATGCTCTCTGTGCGAAGCATCGCTGACGCCCAACAACGTCGCCTGGGACAATCACGACTTTTGCAGCTATTGCGACTATAAGCTCGGCAAGGACGACTAGAACTTCTCGACGTAGCTACCGTCGGGACAGCCTTCGCGGTCTCGCTTTGGTGGTTTTGCCCTCAGCAGCTGGGCTGTAACTCGCGAAGAGAGCGAAAGGCTGCCGCCCTAGCCGGGCTCGCGCCTCAGCCGTCGCGCCCGGAATGAGCGGGAGTCCTAGGCCACCCCCTTGAGCCCCACCCAGATTCGTGCGACCTCCGCCCCCAGCAACACCCTCATTTTCAGAGCCTTCGATGCACATTCTCCTGCTTGGTTCCGGCGGCCGCGAACATGCTCTGGCGTGGAAGATCGCAGCCTCTCCCCTGGTGACCAAACTCTGGTGCGCGCCCGGCAATGCCGGCATCGCGCGCGAGGCGGAATGCGTGGCGCTCGATGTCGCCGACCATGCCGCCGTGATCGATTTCTGCAAAAAGAACGCGGTCGAGCTCGTGGTGGTCGGCCCGGAGACGCCGCTGGCGGCCGGCATCGTCGATGACCTTGCCGCCGCCGGCATCAAGGCGTTCGGGCCGAACAAGATCCCGGCCCAGCTCGAAAGCTCCAAGGGCTTTACCAAGGCGCTCTGCACCGAGTTCGGCATTCCCACCGGCGCCTACCAGCGCTTCACCAACGCCAGCGATGCGCTCGCTTACGTGCACAGCCAGGGCGCGCCGATCGTGGTCAAGGCCGATGGACTTGCCGCCGGCAAGGGCGTCGTTGTCGCCAAAACCGTGCGCGAGGCCGAGGACGCCATCGCCATGATGTTCGAGGGCGCCTTTGGCGAGGCCGGCGCTGAGGTCGTGATCGAGGAATTTTTGGCGGGCCGCGAGATCAGCTTCTTCGCGCTGTGCGACGGCGAGACCGCCATCCCGCTTGCCTCCGCGCAGGACCACAAGCGCGTGTTCGACCACGACGTCGGCCCGAACACCGGCGGCATGGGCGCCTATTCGCCGACGCCTTTGGTCACGCCCGCGATCCACGACGCGATCATGGCGAAAATCATTTTGCCGACGGTCGCGGGCATGAAGCAGCGCGGCACGCCGTTCCGCGGGGTGCTTTACGCCGGCATCATGCTGACGACGCAGGGCCCAAAGCTGTTCGAGTTCAACGTCCGCTTCGGCGATCCTGAATGCCAGGTGCTGATGCTGCGCATGATGAGCGATATCGTGCCGGCGTTGCTTGCGGCCTGCGACGGCCAGCTGAAGAACTTTGACCTGCGCTGGTATCCGGAGTCGGCACTGACGGTGGTGATGGCAGCCAAAGGCTATCCCGGCGACTATCAGAAGGGCACTGAGATCGAGGGGCTCGATGACGCGGCCAAGGTCGACACCGTCGAGATCTTCCACGCCGGCACCGTCGCGAAGGACGGCGCCATCCTCGCCAATGGCGGCCGCGTGCTCAATGTCTGCGCGCTCGGCGCGACCGTGACAGAGGCACAGGCGCGCGCCTATCAGGCGGTCGACCTGATACGCTGGCCGGAGGGCTTTTGCCGCCGTGACATCGGCTGGCAGGCTGTGGAAGCTGAGAAGGCGCGCAGCTAGCCTTGTGTCATTCCGGATCGGCGCGCGCCACGCGCGCCGATCCGGAATCTCGAGCTGTGGGCCCCATCTCGACATTGCAGAAATGCGCAATCAGCAGATGGGGTTAGCCGCCCCGCTGATAATACCGCTACTGTGCATGGGGTTGTTTTCGACTTTTGGTGTGTCGGGCCCCCGCGACTGACCAGACAAGGATGCAGAAGATGTCCGATCTCGCCGACCTCTATCCCGGCTTCGCCTCCGAATGGACCGACACCTCGTTCGGCCGCATCTTCGCCCGCGTCGGCGGCAAGGGGCCGCCGCTGCTGCTCTTGCACGGCTTCTCCGAGACGCATGTGATGTGGCACCGCGTCGCGCCTGCGCTCGCCGACGCGTTCACGCTGATCATCGCCGACCTGCCCGGCTATGGCTGGTCCGACATGCCCGAGAGCGATGCGCTGCACATGCCATACTCCAAGCGCGCGATGGCGAAGGCGATGGTCGAGATGATGGAGCGCCTCGGCCACGTCCACTTCGCGCTGGCCGGCCACGACCGCGGCGGCCGCGTGTCATATCGGCTCGCGCTCGATCATCCCGGCCGGCTGTCGAAGCTCGCCGTGCTCGATATCCTGCCGACCTATAATTACTGGGAGCGGATGAACCGCGCCTACGCGCTGAAGATCTATCACTGGACGTTCCTGGCCCAGCCCGCGCCGCTGCCGGAGACGCTGATCTCGGGACAAGGCGAATTCTTCCTGCGCTTCAAGATGGCGAGCCAGACCAAGTCGAAGAATCTGGATGCGATCGATCCGCGCGCGCTTGCGCACTACATCGCCCCGTTCCGCGATCCCGCCCGCATTCACGCGATGTGCGAGGACTACCGCGCCGGCGCCTATATCGACTACGACCTCGACAAGGCCGATTTCGAAGCCGGCAAGAAGATCACCGTGCCCATGCTGGCGCTGTGGGGCAACGCCGGCATCGCCCAGGCCGCCGCGACCCCGCTCGACATCTGGAAGCAATGGGCCACCAACGTCGACGGCATGCCGGTCGACTCCGGCCACTTCCTCACCGAGGAGAACCCCGACGTGACCGCCAAGGCGCTGCAGGACTTCTTCTTGGCTTAGCGTCGCTGCCCGCCACAACCTGTCATCGCCCGGCTCGACCGGGCGATCCAGTACTCCGTGACGGCCGTGATCGATCGACAGGCCGCGGCGTACTGGATGCCCCGGTCGAGCCGGGGCATGACAGTGGAGTGCGTATCCCCTAACGCCGCTCGCGAAAGAACTCCTTGAGCAGCCGCGCCGCCTCGCTCTCGCCGACCCCGGAATAGACGTCCGGAGCGTGGTGGCAGGTTGGGGAGGCAAAGAACCGCACGCCTGACTCCACCGCGCCGCCCTTGGGGTCGGCCGCGCCGTAATAGAGCCGGCGGACCCTTGCAAAGGAGATCGCGCCCGCACACATGGTGCAGGGCTCCAGCGTCACGTAGAGGTCGCAGTCGATCAGCCGCTCGCTGCCGATCTTCTTCGCCGCCTCGCGCAGCGCAACGATCTCGGCGTGGCCCGTGGGGTCGTAATCGGTCAGCGTCCGGTTGGCGGCGGTGGCGATGACCTCGTAATTTCGGACCACCACGCACCCGATCGGAACTTCGCCCGCCTTTCCGGCATTTTCGGCCGTTTTGAGCGCCAAATCCATGAAGGAGGGGGCTTTCAAGCCTCGTATCATCCGAAGAAACCTGCTAGTAGCTGCGCCTTCAGCAGAAGTGCTTTACCCTGATTTGCCTGAGCATGCGGCTCGAAACGAGCGCGCACAATGCGTCTGGCCACCCCCGTAAGTGAGATTATTCATGCCTCGCGACAGCGACAAAGACAACGATTCCCGCGGCCGGCGAGGCCCGCCCAAAGGCGGCCGCAGCGGCAAGCCCCGTGGCCCCGAGAAGAAATTCGCCAAGCGCGGTTTTGAGGGCAAGGGCGATCGCGACAGCCGCCCGCCCCGCGGCGACCGCGACAGCCGCCCCTTCCGCCGCCGCGAGGAGAGCGACGCCCCGCGCCGCGATTTTTCCGACCGTCCCCGCTTCAAGCGCGACGATCGCAGCAGCGAGGGCCGCGGCGAGCGCAGCTTCAAGCCGCGCGGCGACCGCCCCTTCTCCGATCGTGGATCGCGCGATGGCGAGAAGCGCTCCTTCAAGCCGCGCGGAGATCGTCCGTCCTATGGCCGCGACGACCGTCCGCCGCGCAGCCGCGATCGCGACGATGCGCGTCCCGCCGGTCGCTTCGGCGACAAGAAGTTCGGCGACAAGCGGCCGCGCGGCGACCGTCCGGAACGCAAGTTCGACGGCGAGCGGAAGTTTTCGCGCGACCGCGGCGAGCGCAGCGATTCAAAGCCGTGGCAGAAGCGCGACGATCGCCCACATGGCGACCGTCCGCGCAAGTCCTTCGATAGGGATTTCGGCGGCCGCGATCGCAGCGAGGAAAAACCCTGGCGTCAGCGCGATGATCGTCGCGACAGCGGCCGCGGCGAAGACCGTCCGCGCTTCTCGCGCTCGCGAGACGATCGTGGGTCGGGCGACCGTCCGTTCCGAGAGCGTCCGAAATTCGATCGCCCGCGCGAGCGGCCGGAAGGCCGCATGGACTGGCAGGAGCATCCGCGCAGCGAAGGCCGCTTCCGCGACCGTCCGCGCCGCGACAACGAGGACGACGGCCGCATCTTCGAGAAGCGTCCGGCCTTCGGCGGCCGCGGCGCCTATCGCGAGCGCGAGCGTGATTTCGAGGGGCGTCCGCGCCGCGAAGAGGCGCCGAAGCCCAAGAAGGCCGGCGAACGCATCGCCAAGGCGCTGGCACGTGCGGGTCTCGCCTCGCGCCGCGATGCGGAGGAGATGGTCACGCAGGGCCGCGTCACCGTCAACGGCCGCGTCATCAACTCGCCGGCGCTCGACATCACCAAGAACGATGTCGTTCTGGTCGACGGCAAGCCGTTGCCGGAGCGCGAACGCACGCGGCTGTTCCTCTATCACAAGCCGCGCGGGCTGATGACGACGCATGACGACCCCGAGGGTCGTCCGACCGTGTTCGACAATCTGCCCGAAGGCCTGCCGCGCCTGATCTCGGTCGGCCGGCTCGACTTCAACACCGAGGGCCTGCTGCTGCTCACCAATGATGGTGGTCTCGCGCGCACGCTCGAGCTGCCCGACACCGGCTGGCTGCGGCGCTACCGCGTTCGCGCCCATGGCGACATCACCCAGGCGCAGCTCGACCAGCTCAAGAACGGCATCGAGGTCGACGGCGTGAAATACGGTCCGATCGAGGCGACGCTGGAGCGCGACCAGGGCGCCAATGTCTGGCTGGTGTTCGCGATCCGCGAAGGCAAGAACCGCGAGGTGCGCAATGTCTGCGCCCATCTCGGGCTCGAGGTGAACCGTCTGATCCGCGTGTCCTACGGCCCGTTCCAGCTCGGCGAAGTGCCCGAGGGCCAGGTCGAGGAAGTCCGCGCGCGCGTATTGCGCGAGCAGCTCGGCGACAAGGTGATCGAGAAGTCGGGGGCGCAGTTCGACGTACCGAAGAAACCTGCCGAGGGTGATGCATCCGGCCCCAAGACGTCCAAGCGCGCCGTGATCGCCGACCGCAAGGGCCGCCGCGTGCTGGTGCAGCGCACCGGGAGCGAGGAGGCGCGCGAGCGCAACGAGGAAGAGGCGAGCGGCTACGGCCCGCCGCGCCGTCCCAAGCGCGGTTATCACGGCAAGCGCGATCTGACGCCGCGGGAGGACTAGCTTGCGTGTCGTCGGCGGTCGCTTGAAGGGGCGCAATCTCGCTTCACCGTCTTCGCGCGACATCCGTCCCACGGCGGATCGCTTGCGCGAATCCGTGTTCAACATCCTCGTGCACGCCTATGACGACCCGATTCCCGACGCGCGCGTGCTTGACCTCTTCGCCGGCACCGGAGCGCTCGGCATCGAGGCGTCCTCGCGCGGTGCGAAGTTCACGCTGTTCGTGGACAACGGCGCGGAGGCGCGGGCGCTGCTGCGCAACAACGTCGAGTCGCTCGGCCTTGGTGGTGTCACCAAAGTCTATCGCCGCGATGCGACCGACCTCGGCCCCGCGCATCCCGTCGAGCCGTTCTCGCTGGTGTTTCTCGACCCGCCCTACGGCAAGGGCTTTGCGGAGAAGGCACTCGCGAGCTTGCGCGATGGCGGCTGGCTGACGCCCGGCGCGCTGCTGGTGGTGGAGGAGGCGAAGGCCGCGCAGTTCACGACGCCGGAGGGTTTTGAAGAGCTGGAGCGGCGGGCGTATGACGACACGGAGTTCGTGTTCTTGAAGAGACCGTAGCCTCGCTGTTGTAGGGTGGGCAAAGCGAAGCGTGCCCACCACCTATCTCGATCACGGAAAAGATGGTGGGCACGGCGCGTTGCGCCTTTGCCCACCCTACGAGACCGTCGGCCTATCGCCGCCCGAACAGCTTCTCCACATCTGCAAGCTTCAGCTCCACGTATGTCGGCCGGCCGTGGTTGCACTGGCCGGAGTTCGGCGTCTCCTCCATCTCGCGGAGCAGTGCGTTCATCTCCTCGGGCCGCAGTCTGCGGCCGGCGCGGACCGAGCCGTGGCAGGCCATGGTGGCAGCGACATGCATCAGGCGGCGTTCGAGCGGCAGCGCCTCGTCCCACTCGGCCATGTGCTCGGAGAGATCGCGCAAGAGGCCGCCCGCATTGGTCTTGCCGAGCAGCGAGGGCGTCTCGCGCACCGCGACCGCGCCGGGGCCGAAGGATTCGATCGCGAGACCGAAGGAAGCAAGCTCCTCGCTGCGCTCGAGCAGCCGCTCGACCGTGGCTTCGTCCATCTCGACGATTTCGGGGATCAACAGGATCTGCCTCTGCACGCCGTTCTCGGCGAGTGACGCCTTGAGGCGCTCATAGACGATCCGCTCATGCGCGGCGTGCTGGTCCACGATGATCAGACCGTCGCGGGTCTGCGACACGATGTATGTCTCATGCAGCTGCGTGCGCGCCGCGCCGAGCGGGCGGTCGACGAGATCGGCGACAGGCTGCGCGTCGAACCGCACATCAGCGCTCGGCGCACCGACATCGAACGCAGCCTGCGCGCGCTCGGCGAAAGCGGGCGCGGCGGAGCCGTCGAATGTCGGCATCGAAGCAACCGGTGCAGACGGCGAAGCTCGCCAGTCCCAGCTTGCCGGTCGTGGCGGCGTGAAGGCGGGACGGAACGAGGACAAGGCGCTCTCGCCGCTATTGGCCGCGGTGCGGCGTCCTTCGCGCGCGAGACCTTCCTTCAGTCCGTGCACGATCAGCGCACGCACGAGACCGGCATTGCGGAAGCGCACCTCCGTCTTGGCCGGATGCACATTGGCGTCGACCTCGCGCGGGTCGAGCGTCACGAACAGCGCCAGCACCGGATGGCGGTCGCGCGGCAGATAATCGGCATAGGCGCCGCGTACCGCCCCCAGGATCAACTTGTCGCGCACCGGCCGGCCATTGACGAAGAGATATTGCCCGAGCGCATTGGCCTTGGTCAGCGCGGGGGCCGCGGCATAGCCGGCGACGACGACGCCGTCGCGCTCGGCATGGACCTCGAAGGCATGGCTGCGGAACTCAGCGCCCAGGATGTCGCCAAGCCGGGTCAGCCGTCCGGCCGCGCCGGGCAGCGCGGCGGCCCAGGTGACAGGCACGCGCTCTTCGCCCGCGAGGGTGAAGGCGACGTCAGGCCGTGCCATCGCGAGGCGTCGCACCACCTCGCGGATCGCTTCGGCTTCGGTGCGATCGGTCTTCAGGAATTTCAGCCGCGCCGGCGTCGCGTAGAAGAGGTCGTTGACCTCGACGCGGGTGCCGTGCGCGAGCGCGGCCGGCATGATCTCGGACTTCTCGCCGCCCTCGACAGTGAGCGCCCAGGCATGCGGCTCGCTGGCATGCCGCGTCGTGATCGAGAGCCGCGCCACCGAGCCGATCGAAGGCAGTGCCTCGCCACGGAACCCGAGCGTGCGGATCTGGAGCAGATCCTCGTCGTCGAGCTTGGAGGTCGCGTGGCGCTCGACCGCGAGCGCGAGGTCCTTCGCGGTCATGCCGCTGCCGTCGTCGGTAATGCCGATCCGCCGTCGGCCGCCGCCATCGGTGAAGACGTCGATCCGGCTCGCGCCGGCATCGATGGCGTTCTCGACGAGCTCCTTGACCACGCTCGCCGGGCGCTCGACCACCTCGCCGGCGGCGATGCGGTTGACGACCTGTTCTGGAAGCTGGCGGACGGGCATGGATTCGCTCAATGACGGCGCAGTTTATCCCCGCCGGAACGCAAATGCATGGGATAAGTCCCGCTACCCACATATCAGATCTGGATTTTCCGCACGCGCGTGTTCCTTGCCGCCGCATATGAGGAGCACGATTCCGCGAAAGCGCCGCGAAATCCCTAAACGATGACCACACGGTCGGGATTGCATCGCGAACGCGCCGTTCAGCTCTTTGCGCGATGGCGCGGTCCGGTCCAGACGAACGGCGTGGGGAACGGCCGAACCGCTCATCGCGAATAAAATCCAGGAGACATGGATGAAGTTGGTGAAGACCTCAGTGATCGCTTGCGCACTTTCCGCTCTGCTTGCGGGCCCCGTCCTGGCGCAAGGAATGTCATCTGACAGCAAGTTGCGAGGCGGCGCGCAAGGCAAGACGACGCAGGGCGGCGTCGCAGGCAACAGCGAGGAGGAGCTGGAAGCACAGCCGGGCGGTGCGAGCCAAACAGGCATGAAGCCGGCCAGGAGCACCAAGGGCACGGTCGGGACGACAGGAAGTGCCGCGCATAAGAGCGCAACCGACGGCTCGGCTGCGGGCGGGGCAACCACCAACGGCAAGCGCTACTGACGCGCGAGATCTGAGTGAACGGACCTCCGGTCGCGTGTCGGCCGGAGGTTTTTTCGATCAATCGTCGAAGCGGCCGCCGCGGCCGGCCTTGACGTCGCTGCGGCGCTTCTTGCCGTCGAGGCGGCGCTGCTTGGAAGCAAAGGTCGGTCGCGTCGCGCGGCGCGGCGTCGGCCGGACCATGGCCTCGGTGAGGATCTCGACGAGCCGGTCGATGGCGTCCTGTCGGTTACGCTCCTGGGTGCGAAAGCGCTGGGCGTGAATCACGATCACGCCGTCCTTGGTCATGCGCTGGCCGGCGATGCGGGCGAGCCGGATCATCGCATCCTCCGGGATCGTCAGCTTGCGCGTGTCGAAGCGCAGTTGCGCCGAGGTCGAGACCTTGTTGACGTTCTGCCCGCCCGGGCCGGAGGCGCGGACAAAGCCGATCTCGATGTCGTCCTCGTCGATGACGAGATCGCGGGATATCCGCAGCATGATGGCACCATTCGTGATGCCCCGACATATCTCGGAACGTCCATGTTCGGCAATGGTGGGACGGCGGAAACGCAAATGGCCGGGGCGAGCCCCGGCCATTTCAGGAAATGTCGGCGGACGTCAGTTCGACTTCGTCGCCGGTGCCGCCGCCGGCTGCGCAGCAGCCTGCGGTGCGCGGCCGACGATGACCGTCAGGAGCCCCTGGCTCCACAGCCGCTTGGCTGCGGCCTTGGCATCGTCCAGGGTCACGGCATCGACGATGGCGTTGCGCTTCTCGATATAATCGATCGGCAGCTTGTCCTGCTGATATTGCAGCAGCGCCTGCGCGAGCTTTGAGGAGGTGTCGAGCACCAGCATCTGCGAGCCCTTGAGGTAGGACTTGGCCTCGTCAAGCTCCTTCTGGGTCGGACCCTCGTCGGCGATACGGCGGACCTCTTTCTCGATGGCATCCATGGTGTCGCCGGCACGGTCGGCGCGGGTGCCGGTGTTGCCGATGAAGATTCCCGAATGTTCCATCCACAGCAGCGATTCGAACACTGAATAGGCCAGTCCGCGCTTCTCGCGGACTTCGCGATAAAGCCGCGAGGACAGGCCGCCGCCACCGAGGATATGGTTGACGACATAGGCCGCCATGAAATTCGGATCGTTGCGCATCACGCCGGGGCCGCCGAAGGTGATCACGGTCTGCGGCACGTCCAGCGGCACGAAGGCGCGCTGCGGTGGCTTTGCAGCCCCGACGTCGGGAACCGGCGTCAGAGTGGCTTTGGCAGGCAAGCTGCCAAACGTGTGGTCGAGCAGTTTGCCTAAGGTCGCCGGATCGACGTCGCCGACCACGGCGATCTTCAGCGTGTCTCGGGCGAGGATGCGGCCGACATAATCCTTCATGTCCGCGACCGTGATGGTCGGCACGCTCTCCAGCGTGCCGTTGGTCTGTCGTCCATAGGGATGATCGCCGAAGGTCATCTCCAGGAATTTGCGGCTCGCGAGCGAGCTCGGGTTGGTGGTGTCGCGGCGCAGGCCCGAGACGACCTGCGAGCGGACGCGCTCGACATCGGCCGTATCGAAATGCGGCGAGGTCAGCGCGGACCGGAGCAGGTCGAAGGCTTCGTCCTTGTTGTCGCGCAGCATGCGCAGGCTGCCGCGGAAGGTATCGCGGGTGGCGCTGAACGAGAGTTCGATGGCGCGGCGGTCGAGCCGCTCATGGAAGTTCTTGGAATCGAGATCGCCCGAGCCTTCGTCGAGCAGGTCGCCGACCAGATTGGCGACGCCGGGCTTGTCCTTGGGATCCTGCGCCGAGCCGCCGGCAAAGGAATATTCCATGGCAATCAGCGGCACGGTCGCGTCCTGGACGAACCATGCTTCGATGCCGCCCGGCGACACCAGGTGCTGGATCTTTGCTGCCGCCTGCGACGGCGAGACCGCGGCGAGCGCGAGGGCAGCGCCGGTGACGACGGAAAGCGCGACCTGGCGCGCGCGAAGGATAGGATAGGTCACGAACGCTTCTCCTCGCGCTTGGCAGCGGTGCTGGTATCCTTGATCAGATAGCCGGTCACCGAGCGATTCTTCTCGATCCATTTTTGCGCGGCCTCACGGACCTGCTCGGCGGTGACGGCGCGGATGCGGTCGGGCCAGCTTCGGATATCCTCGATCGACAGGCCCGTGGTCAGTGCGCCGCCATACCAGCGCGCCAACACCGCCTGGTTGTCCTGGGCGTAGATCGCTTCCGCAATGAGCTGGGTCTTGACCCGCTCGAGATCCTCGGCGCGGATCGGGTTCTGCGCAACATCGGCGATCACGCGGTCGATCGCCTGCTCGACTTCGGTAAAGCTGACACCTGATTTCGGCGAGGCCGAGATCGCGAACTGGGTCGGATCGAGCGAGATGCTGGAATAGCTGGCGCTGGCCGAGACTGCGAGCGGCTTGTCGACGACGAGCGCGCGGTAGAGATAGGAGTTGCTGCCGCCGCCCATCAACTGTGCGAGCACGTCGAGCGCAGCGCTTTCGCCAGCCGCGGCCGTCGTCGCCGAGGGCACCAGATAATAGCGGCGCAGGCTCGGCTGCTCGACGCGCGGGTCGGACAATGTGACGGTGCGCGGCGCCGCGGGCTCCGGCTCCTGCGGACGAATGCGACGGGCAGGGATCGACGGTTGCGACGGGATCGGACCGAAATTGAGCTCGACCAGCGGGCGCACATCGGCGGCCTCGACATCGCCGGCGATGACCAGGATCGCATTGTTCGGCGCGTAGAACCGGCGATAGAAGGCCAGCGCGTCCTCGCGATTGAGCTTCTCGATCTCCTGGTGCCAGCCGATCACCGGACGGCCGTACGGATGGTTGAGATAGAGCGCCGCCATGATCTGTTCATTGAGGCGCGCGTCGGGACTGTTGGCAACGCGCATGTTGTACTCTTCGAGCACGACATCGCGCTCGGGCAGCACGTTCTCGTCCTTGAGCACCAGCCCGGTCATGCGATCGGCCTCGAACTCCATCATGGTCGGGAGCTGCTCTTTCGGCACGCGCTGGTAGTAGTTGGTGTAGTCGACCGAGGTCGAGGCGTTCTCGTTGCCGCCGACGCGGAGCACGGTCTGGGAAAACTCGCCGACGGGATGCTTCGACGTGCCCTTGAACATCAAATGTTCGAGGAAGTGGGCGAGACCGGATTTGCCGGGCGTCTCGTCGGCCGAGCCGACCTTGTACCAGATCATCTCGGTGACCACGGGCGTGCGGTGATCCGGGATCACCACGACCTGGAGGCCGTTGGGAAGCGTGAAGCTCGCGGGCGGTGCCGAGGTGACCGTCGTCTGGGCGAATGCGCTGCCGACGTCGAGGGCAGATGTCGAGAGCAGCGCGGCGAAGAGGCAGGCAATCGATCGGTGTGAGGACATCACGATCCTTGTGAAAGCCCGGACGATGATGTCCGGGCGTGAAAGCGCGGCATGCTACACCGCGCGGCTTTGGGCTTCGGGTCACGAAGCAGAGAACGCGGTCGAGCTGTACTTAAAAATAGGTCATCTGCCGCACCCGGCCTATACCGGACGATTGCGGCATGTGCGCGCCTGCGGGCGACGGACAAGGAGCTTACTGCTCCTTCTCCTTACCCGATCGGACGTCGAAATAGGTCTTCCGCGTCGTATCCTCTCCGGAGCCATAGGCGTAGCTCGGCGAGGGCGTCTGATATCCGGGCGGCGGCTCCACCAGGGATTGGCGCGGCGGCTCGCTCGTAAACTGCTTGGATTCAGGCCCGCTGCCCTTGAACAATTTCCACAGACCGCCGGTGTAACCCATCTCGGCCGGGCTCATGGTCGGGCTGTTGGGGTTGCTGCCCGGCGGGGGCGGCTCATTGTTGGCCTGCTGGGGGCCCGATTTGTGGGCGTTCAACTCGGCGGGCGACAGCGGCTGGCCAATTTTCCAGAACTCGTTTGCCTTGGTGCCGCTCACCTTCTTCCGCTGGGCGATGGCCTCCTGGCGACGCTTCTCGTCGGGATCCTTCGGCCAGTTCGGCGCATTCTTGGCTTCCGTGCCGGCGGGCGGCGGCAGGTCGAGCTTGGGCGGAACCACCAGCGGCGACCGCTCGCGGTACTCGATGCCCTTTTTCTCCATGCTCTTGGCGCCGAGGCCCGACATCAGATTGTCGATGAGCTTCTCTTCGAAGGTCATGTCGTCGTCATCATCGTCGTCGCCGGCCCGGACCGGGCCCGCCGCCATGACAAGACCGATGCCGAATGCGACAGCCGACAATTTCAGCGCCAGCCAAAGTCCCCGTCGGGAGTCTCGACCCATCGATCCGCTGGTCTCGAAGCTGCGCATACCTGTACCTGTTCCATATTGTGGCAGTCTTGATTGTAGCAATCTTGCCGCGTCTCGCGCGACCACGCCTCGCCAAGCAAGGTTCCGCCTCCGGCCCGTATCGGCCGGGATCAGGGCGCTTTTGCGGCGGGTACCCCAAGGAAGGAATCATACAATAGGGCCGCCACCCCAGCAACGATGGCCACGTCCGCGAGGTTGAAGACGTACCAATTGTAGGTATTTCCGCCGATTTCGATGTGGAACAGGGCGAAATCGACCACTGCGCCATAGGCGAAACGGTCGATGCCATTGCCAATGGCGCCGCCGATGATCAGTCCCAGCGCGACGGTGGCGAGCCGGGTCTGCGACCGCGCCATCCAGATCGCGAGCGCAATCACCGCGAGGACCTTCACCGCCATCAGCGCGATCTGCGCCGACTGGCTGTCGTTCTGCAGCCAGCCGAAGCTGATCCCGATGTTCCAGGCCAGCACCAGGTCGAAGAACGGCGTCACCTTCACCACGCCCTTGCGGGCGAGGTCGAACCCGTTCAGCAGCCAGAGCTTCGAGGCCTGATCGGCCACGAGTGTCACCACGGCCGCGATGATGCCGGCGCGGAGCGGGGTCATCGACCGGATCAAAAGCTCGCGCCCAACGCCTTCCATTCGCGCAGCGCCTTGGCGTCGCGCGGGGTGACGTCGGGATATTCGGCGTCCTCGCCGACCGTGGGCGAGATCTTCCAGGAGCGGGCGCATTTGGTGCCGACGGCCTTCTCGACCACGACCGCGACGCCGGGCACCGCATCGAGACGGAACGCATTGGCCGGCGCCTCGCCCTCGCGCACCTCGTAATTCGAGGTGATGCAGATCTCGGCGAGATCGATGTCGAACAATGTCGCCAGCATGTCGCGGTCGGCGACATAGATCACCGGCGAGGCCTCGAGCGAGGAGCCGATGTTCTTGGCGGCGCGTTCGAGCTCGAGCGCGCCGGTGACGACGCGTCGAATGTCACGGATCGTCTCCCACTTCGCGGCGAGCTTGTCGTCGCGCAGCTTTTCCAGGCCTTCCGGGAACAGCGTCAGATGCACCGACGGTTCGGCATCCGGCCTGTACATGCGCCAAGCCTCTTCCGCGGTGAAGCTCAGGATCGGCGCCAGCCATTTCAGGATCGAATCGCACAGCAGGTCGATCGTGGTCAGTGCCGCCTTTCGCGTCAGCGAGGACGGCGGATCGCAATACAGCGTGTCCTTGCGGATATCGAAATAGAACGCCGACAGCTCGCTGTTCATGAAGGCGGACAAGGTCGCGACCACGCTCTTGTAGTCGAACGTCTCATAGGCCTTGCGGACCAATTCAGCGCGGAGCGCGAGCTCGTGCAGCATCAGCTGCTCGAGCTCCGGCATCTCGTCGGGCGCGACGGCGTCGGCGGGCTTGTAGTGATGCAGCGTGCCGAGCATCCAGCGCACGGTGTTGCGCAGCTTGCGGTAGGTCTCGACCGTGTTCTTCAGGATCTCGGGCCCGATGCGCTGATCGTCGGTGTAGTCGCAGGACGCGACCCAGAGCCGCAGGATGTCGGCGCCGGATTCCTTGATGACGGCCTGCGGCTCGATGGTGTTGCCGAGCGACTTCGACATCTTGCGGCCGTCCTCGGCCTGGGTGAAGCCGTGGGTCAGCACGATGTCGTAGGGCGCGCGGCCGCGTGTGCCGCAGCTCTCCAGCAGCGAGGAGTGGAACCAGCCGCGATGCTGGTCCGAGCCTTCCAGATACATCACGGTGTCAGCGCCGCCGTCGACCTTGCGCTTGATGCCTGATAGCCCGGGGAAGTGCACGGGGTCTTCCAGCACGAAGGCGTGGGTCGAGCCGGAATCGAACCAGACGTCGAGGATGTCGTCGACCTTCTGCCAATCCTCGTGGGCACGCGGTCCGAGGAAGCGCTCGCGCGCCCCCGTCGCGTACCAGGCGTCGGCGCCTTCCTGTTCGAAGGCATCGCCAATGCGGGTGTTGACGGCCTCGTCCTGGAGGATCTCGGCGGAGCCGTCGCCCTTCTCGCGGACGAATACGGCGATCGGCACGCCCCAGGCGCGCTGGCGCGAGATTACCCAGTCGGGGCGGGCCTCGATCATGCCGGTGATGCGGTTCTCGCCGGATGGCGGCACCCATTGCGTCACCGAGATCGCGTGCAGCGCACGGGCGCGCAGGGTGTCGCCGGGCTTGGTCTTGCCGCCAGCCGCAATATCCTTGTCCATCGCGATGAACCATTGCGGCGTGTTGCGGAAGATCACCGGCTTCTTCGAGCGCCAGGAATGCGGATATTGGTGCTTGAGCCGGCCGCGCGCGAGCAGCTTGCCGCCCTCGATCAGCGCCTTGATCACGGCCTCGTTGGCGTCGCCTTTCTCGCCCTTGTCGCTGATGACCCGCTTGCCGGTGAAGCCGGGCGCCTGGTCGGTATAGGCGCCGTTCTCGTCGACAGTGTAGGGGATCGCACTGTTGATGCCCCGGGCATCGAGCTCACGGGTATTCGCCATCCAGACGTCGAAGTCCTCGCGGCCGTGGCTCGGCGCGGTGTGCACGAAGCCGGTGCCGGTGTCGTCGGTGACGTGGTCGCCGGCGAGCAGAGGCACGGTGAATTCATAGCCGCCGGCGAGCCCCTTGAGCGGATGGGCGCATTCGATCGCGTCCATGGTGTCGCCGGGGATATCGCGGACCTTCTCGAAAGCGGTCACGCGCGCCTGCTTGAACACTTCTGCGGCGAGGGCGTCAGCCAGGATCAGGTGATCGCCGCTCTTGGCCCAATTGTCCGCAGGCGCATCCGTCACCTTGTAGAGGCCATAGGCGATCTTCGGCGAGAACGAGATGGCGCGGTTGCCGGGCAAGGTCCAGGGCGTGGTGGTCCAGATCGCGACACTGGCCGATGCCAGGGCGCCATGCGCCGGCGAGGTCACCGGGAATTTCACCCAGACCATGTCGCTCGTGTAGTCCTCGTACTCGACCTCGGCCTCGGCGAGCGCCGTCTTCTCGACCACGCTCCACATCACCGGCTTGGAGCCGCGATAGAGCGTGCCGTTGGCGGCGAACTTCATCAGCTCGCGCGCGATCTGGGCTTCGGCCGGATAGTTCATGGTGGCGTAGGGATGGGCCCAGTCGCCGATCACGCCGAGACGCTTGAACTCCTCGCGCTGCACGTTGAGCCAGTGCGTCGCGTAGGCGCGGCACTCTTTCCGGAAATCGATCATCGCGGCACTGTCGCGGAAGTCGGGCTTCTGCTTGCCCTTCTTGCGATAGTTCTCCTCTTCGACCTTCCACTCGATCGGCAGGCCGTGGCAGTCCCAGCCGGGCACGTAGTTGGAATCGAAGCCGAGCATCTGCTGGCTCTTGGTGACGAGATCCTTGAGGATCTTGTTCAGCGCCGTGCCGATGTGGATGTTGCCGTTGGCATAGGGCGGGCCGTCATGCAGCACGAACTTGTCGCGGCCCTTCGCCGCCTCGCGCAGCTTCTCGTAGAGGCCGATCTCGTACCAGCGCTTGAGGATCTCCGGCTCGCGCTGCGGCAGGCCGGCGCGCATCGGGAATTCGGTCTGCGGCAGGAACAGGGTTTTCGAATAGTCCTTGGCTTCGGACTTTGCGGACTTTTGCGGCTTTTCGGACATGAGGCTGACTGGCTCGGAATGGCGCGGGAACGGATGGCGATGCGGAATCGCGGGGTGAAACGACAAAATCCCGGTCTTGCGTCGAGCCTTGAGGCTCAGACGGAAGCCGGGCTGCTAATCCCTATGATGCGCCGCGCAAACATGGGCTCTCCATAGCAGGGGGCCAAGGGAAGCGCAAAAGGTAGAAGCGCAAAGGTACGGCGGGCCGGTTTTGGGCCCTCAATCGACGGTCCCGAGCCGTGGAAACGCGTCCGGGGCGGCCGCCAGCATGGCGCGGGCCCGGGCGGAATCCTCGTCCATCTGGCGGATCAGGGCGTCGATATCGCCAAATTTCAGCTCCTCGCGGATGAAGCCGACAAAGGCGCAGTCCAGCGCCTGCCCGTAAAGGTCGCCCTTGAAGTCGAACAGGAAGATTTCCAGCAGCGGCGCGCCATTATCGAAGGTCGGGCGGCGGCCGAAGCTCGCCACCCCGTCCAGCCGCTCGGATCCCCGGCCGACCCGCACGGCGTAGATGCCGTGCTTCAGGCCGCAATTGGCATCGAGCCGGATGTTGGCGGTGGGATAGCCGAGGTCGCGGCCGCGCTTTTCGCCATGGATGACCTCGCCGGTGATGAACCAGGGTGCGCCCAGCATGGTGGTGGCCTCGTCGATCAGCCCCTCGGCGAGCGCGATCCGGATGGCGCTGGAGGAAACCGGCCGCTCGTCGATATCGACATGCGGCTGCACGTCGACCTCGATGCCGAGGCGCGGCGCCTCGTTGACCAAAAGGCTCGGCGAGCCGACCCGCCCCTTGCCGAAATGGAAGTCGTAACCGACCGCAATGCCGCTGACGCCAAGGCGCCCGATCAGCTCATGGTGAATGAAATCTTGCGCACTGGTCCCGGCTCTCGCCTTGTCGAAGGTCATGACCACGGCGCCGGCGAGCCCGGTCCCGGCCAACAACCGCAGCTTGGCGCGCTCGTCCGTCAGCCGGAATTGCGGGGTGTTGGGGCTGAAAAACCGGCGCGGATGCGGCTCGAAGGTCAGCGCCAGCGCAGGGCGGCCATGCGCCCGGCCCATTTCCAGGGCCGCCGCAATGACGGCCCGGTGGCCGAGATGGACCCCGTCGAAATTGCCCATGGCGACCACCGCGCCCCTCAGGATGGCGGAATCCGGCGTGGAATCGCGGATAACGGTAAATTGCGGGGCCATCAGGAGAATTCTCGAACCGGCGGGACCGGCCGCGACCGTGGCGTGACCCGGCCGATGAAGTCAAGCGGGGCGCGGCTGCCGCAAGGAACCCGATTTCGATCGCTCGTGGGCCGCCGCAGTTAACGCGCTGTTTAACGCCTTGATGCTACTGCTTGGGAGATGGAACTGAGGGGCCCCGCCTGTCAGGTCCGAATTTGAATATTCCTAGGTATGCGTTGGGGGAGTCGAGATGGCGGTTGATTTGTCGATGCCGGTTCTGGTGGTGGATGACTATAGCACCATGATCCGTATCATCCGGAATCTGCTGAAGCAGCTTGGCTTCGATAATATCGATGATGCCAGCGACGGCTCGGCGGCGCTGAACAAGATGCGCGGCAAGAAGTACGGGCTCGTGATCTCCGATTGGAACATGGAGCCGATGACGGGTTACGACCTGCTGCGCGAAGTGCGCGCAGATCCCAACCTCGCCACCACGCCCTTCATCATGATCACGGCGGAATCGAAGACCGAGAACGTGATCGCGGCCAAGAAGGCCGGCGTGAACAACTACATCGTCAAGCCGTTCAACGCGGCGACGCTGAAGACCAAGATCGAAGCGGTCTTCCCGGACATGGCGAGCGCGTAAGCGCGCGTCAAAGCCATCAACTGAATTTGGAAAAGCCCGGGCGATCGTCCCCGGGCTTTCTGCATTTCGGAGCTCACCACTTCAATTCGCGCATCAGCGCCTTCGGCGGGTGGCCGAACAATTCCAGCACCGACTTCGGATCGAGCTGGTCGAGGCCCTCGAACTCCTCGGCATGGATGCCGCGGGTGACGAACAGGCAATCGATACCGAATTCGCGCGCGCCGGTGAGGTCAGTCCGGACGGAATCGCCGATCGCCAGCACCTTTTTCCGGTCGATCGGGTGGCCCTGGCGTTCGCCGGCCAGCGCCATCGCGCGCTCATAGATCGGCCGGTGCGGCTTACCGTAGAAGATCACTTCGCCGCCGAGCTCGCGGTACAGCTCGGCAATGGCGCCGGCGCAATAGATCAGCCGGTCGCCACGCTCGACCACGATATCGGGGTTGGCGCAGACCAGCGTCAGCTTGCGTTCGCGCGCTTTCAGCATCATGCCGCGATAATCTTCCGCGGTCTCGGTCTCGTCGTCGTAGAGGCCGGTGCAGACGATGTAGTCGGCCTCTTCCAGCGGCGCAGTCGTCGCATCGAGGCCGCGATAGATCGAATTGTCGCGCTCGGGGCCGAGCCAGAACATCTTGCGGCCGGGATGCTCGGCGACATAGAGCCGCGTCAAATCGCCGGAGGAAACGATGGCGTCGTAGGTTTCGTCGGCGACGCCGAGCTTGCGCAATTGCCGCTGCACGGAGTCGGCCGGGCGCGGTGCGTTGGTGATCAGGATCACCGTACCGCCATGGCTGCGATAGGTGTGCAGCGCCTCGCAGGCCTCGGGAAAGGACTCCAGGCCGTTATGGACCACGCCCCAGATGTCGCTGAGCACGACATCCACTCCACTTACGAGCTCGCGCAGGCTTTGGGCAAAATGCAGCGTGGTCATGACGCGCGCGGCCGATCAGATGCGGCGCGCGAGCGCCGCGTTGCCGGTGATCCGCTGCGACGGGGCGGCAGGCGACGCAGCTGATACTGCGCCTGACGTCGTGCCTGGGCTTGAGGTAGCGGGGCCATTGGATCCCTGAATGTCTTGCGCCTGGTTCGGCGAGGTCCCGCCGGTAGCAGATGCCCCCTCAGGCCGCAATGGCCGGGGCGGCGCGAACAAAAAGCCCTGGCCGAACCGCACGTCATAGTCGAGCAGGTCGACCACTGCGCGCTCGCCCTCGATCCGCTCCGCGATCAAATCGATCCCGAAGCGGCCGAGCAGGTCGGACAGGTCGGAGGGGTGAATGTCCGAAGTCGAGGCCTGCTTCGGGTCGAGCAGGAGTGACGCCGGAACCTTGATGAAGCGGACGCCGCGGTCGGCAAGCTCGCGCGGCTCGATCCTGAGGTCCGTGACATGGTCGATCGAGAAGCGGAAGCCGCGCTGCGCCAGCGCCGCCAGATTCTCCGTCTCGGCCGGACCAAGCGCGCGGAAGGTCGATTGCTTGAACTCCAGCACCAGCGACGACGCCAGCGCGCGATTGGCCTCGAGGAAATCCAGGCATTGCGCAAAGGTGGTGGAATTGCCGAGCGTCGAAGCCGCGACATTGCAGAACACGCCGACATCCTTGCTGCGCACCATCAGCCGGCGCAGCACCTGGACACAGCGCAGCAACACCATGTTGTCGATCCGCCCGATCAACCCGGAGGCCTCGGCGAGGCTGATGAACTCCTCGGCGGCAATCAGCTGATCGCGCTCGTCGCGCAGCCGGGTCACGGCCTCGTAGAACCGGACCTTGCGCTGCGGCAGCGTCACCATCGGCTGCAGGAAGATGTCGATGCGGTTCTCGTCGATGGCGCCGCGCAACGTCGCCAGCATCTGGGTCTGGTTGCGCCCGTTGACGGCATGAACGGCGCTGGCGGTCTGGGGCGGGACCGCCGGCGGCGTCGGCCGCGGCGGTGCGGCAGGGAGCGGCGGAGGAGCGGCCGGCCGCTCATCAAAGGGCGCAATCAGGTCGATCGGTGCTTCCACCGCCGGCCTTGCGACCGGAGCAGGGGCGGGCGCATGACCGGCCAGCAGGTCCTCATGGGTCGACACCGTGGCAGCAAGCTGCCGGACCAGCCCGCCGAGCTCGTTGATCTCGCCGACCACCGACTGGACCCGATCGGAATTGGTCGAGTTGGACGAGGCGATGCGGCCCTCCATCGCGGCGAGCCGCCGCCCGAACTCGGCCACCTGGCGGGCGAGGTCGGCGGTGCCGCGCGACAAGTCGGCGATCTGGCCGCCGACGTCGCTGCGGTCGCGCAGCCGCATCGACACCGCGTTGTAGAGGATCAGGAAGGTCAGCGCGGTCAGCGCCACGATCGCGGATTCGGTTCCGTTGATGCCGGCGACCGAGTAGAGCACGAGTCCGAGCGATGCCGCGACCAGGACCATGCAGATGGCGATGAAGATCGTCGAAATGCGAATCATGCCGCGCGTTACGCCTCAAGAGCTGACTGCCTCACCCGGGAAACACGGGCTGCCATTCGCACCCGTCGCGCCTCATGCTCCCCCAAGCGTGCATGACCTTAACATCATTGTTGATTCGAGGGGATAGCACTGCGCAGGCGTGCGGGTGTTCGTCAGGACTGCGCGGCGGCGCCGACTGTGTCGGCCGAGACCGCCTCGCGGCTGCCGAGCGGCTTGGGCGGCCCGGTCGTCGTATCCCGCAGGGTTTGTCGTTCGATCTCCGAGTTCAGCTCGGCACCGAACATGATGACGATTGCCGACATCCACATCCACATCATCAGGCCGATCGCAGCTCCAAGCGAACCGTATGTCGCGTTGTAGTTGGCGAAGGCCGACAGATACCAGGACAGCAGCGCGGAGCCTGCGATCCAGAGCAGGGCGGCCGTGAGCGCGCCGATGCTCAGCCACTCCCAGCGCGGCGCGTCGCGGCTTGGCGCGAAGCGGTAGAGGATGGCGAGCGCCACCAGCAGGATGAGAAACAGCAGCGGCCATCGCGCCAGCGCCACGATCAGCTTGCTCTCCGGTGCAAGGCCGAGATGATCGAGCGCGAGCGGGAAGGCGACGACAGCGGCCACCATCAGCAAGAGCGCCACGATGCCGCCGACCGTGAAGGCCAGCGACACCAGATTAAGTTTGATGAAGCTGCGCTTCTCGCGTTCCTCATAGGCGACATTGAGGGCGTCGAAGATGGATTTGACCCCGGCATTGGCGCTCCATATCGCCAGCACGAGGCCGAACAGGAAGGTGGCGCCGAGCGCCGTATTGCCCTTGGAGACCACGCGCGCGACCTGGTCCGAGACGATCTGGAACGAGCCCTCCGGCAGCATCGTCGCCAGCGTCTGGAGATTGCCGCTGATGGTCGAGGGATCGGCGAACAGTCCGTAGGAGGAGACCAGCGCGGTCACCGCGGGAAAGATCGCGAGCAGTCCGAAGAACACCACGCCGCCGGCGGTCGCCAGCAGACGATCGTCGCCGATGCGCTGATAGGTGCGCCAGAAAATATCCTTCCAGCCAGCCCAGGGGATTTTGAACGGGCTGGTCGAGCGGCGGCCATGGCCGGGCTGCATGGCGGCGCTTGCCGGGTTCGTTTCCGGTGAATTCGCCTCGTTGTTGCGACGATCTTCGGCTGGTCCCGGCCGGATGAACCCGGACTCCTGAAAATAGCGCTCTGCGGTCAGCACGAACACGGCTGTGGCGGCCACCAGCAGCCAGCTGTCGAGCTGCTCGGTCTGCCGCGCCGGCATCATGCGTCCTGGCTGCGGGCGGGGCGCCGCCGGCGCGCCGCGGTGAAGCCGACCAAAGTGAGAGCCGCCAGCATCAAGCCTAGCTGCACGGGCCTGATGGTGCGAGCCGAAGAACCATTGTTCTCATGGCCGCGTTCGCCCGGCGCGAGCGGCGCCAGCGGAATCGTCGTCGCCACTTCCTTCACCGCCTGCTTGACCGTTCCGCGCGGGATCCGTGGCGTCGCAATCGCCACGCGCATCCGGCTGGCGAGCGGCACGATCGGCTTGGTCCGGCGGTTCATTTGCGCCATCGCCACCCCGGCGCAGATTGCTGCCAGCACCAGCAGCACCGCTGCGACGGCACCAAAGCCCCAGAACTGCCCGTAGTTGATGGCGACCCAGCGATACAGCGCGACCAGGCCGACGAAGAAGGCCGCGATCACGAATAGACCGGCCACCGCGAACAATGCCGCCGCAACCGCATAGGACGTCACCCGTCCGGTGGTCTGGCTGGCGCGATCACGCAGGTAGGACCGCGCGGCGCGCTTGAGATGGTTGAGTTTCAGCGCCATGCCGGCGCGCAGCAATTCGCCCGATGGCGCGAGCATGCGGACACCCTCCGAGAGCGAGAAGTTCGTCGGGGAATGAACGTGGCGGAATTTGACTTGTTCCGTTGCGCGCGTTCGATCAGCCGAGATCGGCGGCCGCGATCCAGAACACCTCGCCCTCGGAATCCTCGGTGTCGAGCCAGAGCAGGGGCAGTTCCGGAAAGGCCTCGTCGACCAGCTCGCGGCCGCGGCCGATCTCGCAGATCAAGCCGCCATCGCCCGTCAAATGATCGGGCGCATCGCGCAGGATGCGGCGGACCACATCAAGACCGTCGGCGCCGCCGTCGAAGGCGAGCTTCGGCTCGGCCCGGCATTCCGGCGGCAATGCCGCCATGCCTTCGGCATCGACGTAGGGCGGGTTGGTAATGATCAGGTCGTATTTGTTATCCCCGAGCGGCGCGAACAGATCGCCGCGGTGGAGCGTGATCCGCTCATCGAGGCCATGGTCGCCGACATTGCGTGCGGCGACTTCAAGCGCGGCCTTGGAGATGTCGACTGCGTCGACCGTGGCATCAGGGAAATGATAGGCAGCGAGGATCGCAAGGCATCCCGAGCCGGTGCAGAGATCGAGCACGCGCTCGACGGCGGTGGGATCGTCGATCAGTGAGCCCCCCTCGCCGTCGCCGCCGAAATGCGAATCCAAGAGCTCGCCGATGAAGGAGCGCGGAACGATGACGCGCTCGTCGACATAGAAGGGCAGGCCGCGCATGTAGATCTTGTTGACGAGATAGGCGGCCGGTTTGCGCGTCGTGACGCGCCGATGGATGAGATCGAGCAGGGTCTTGCCTTCCGCCGCGGTGACGCGCGCGTGGGCAAAGCTCTCGAACTGGTCGGGATGAAGATGCAGGGCTTCGCAGACCAGGAAGGCGGCTTCGGCGACCGGATCGGTCGTGCCATGGGCAAAAGCGAGCTTGGCTTCGACAAAGCGGCTCACCGCATAGCGGACGAAGTCGAGCAGAGTGAGAAGCTCGCCGGGCCCCACTTTCGCAAGTTTCGGCGCGGCGCGGCCGCGCGCGGTCTTTTTCGCAACTCTCGCCATCAGGATTTGGCCCAGCGTGCAGCGGCCTCGTCGTCACGGGAGTGGGCCTCAACCCAGCCGGTGCCGGTGGCGCTCTCTTCCTTCTTCCAGAACGGGGCGCTGGTCTTGAGATAGTCCATCAGGAACTCGGCGGCTTCGAACGCCGCCCTTCGGTGTTGCGAGGCGGTGAGCACCAGCACGATGTTCTGGCCGGGCTCGAACCGCCCGACACGATGAATGACCGTGACGCCATTCAGCGGCCAGCGCGAGATGGCCTCGTCGACATGGCGCTTGATCTCTTCCTCCGCCATGCCGGGATAATGTTCGAGCGTCAGCGCCGCGATCTTGGAGCTGTCCTCGTCGGCGCGGCAGATGCCGGAGAAGCTGACGACCGCGCCGATGTCGGTGCGGCTCTTGGTCAGGACCGCGATCTCGCGCGCAATGTCGAAATCGTCCTGCTGGATGCGGATGGCGACGGGGCAGGTGGTGGCAGCGGAGCTCATGGCCTAGCCGCCGGTCATTGGCGGAAAGAACGCGATCTCGCGGGCACCGGCGATGGCGGCGTCCGCCTTGACATGGGCGTGGTCGATCGCGGTGCGGATCACCTTCGGCTTCTCGAAGGCATAGGCGTAGGCTTCGCTTTGAGCGGACAGCCAGGCGATCAGCTCCTCGACGGTGCGTACGGTCGCGGGCGGGTCGATCGTCTCCTCGGCTTTGCCGACACGCTCGCGCACCCAGGCGAAATACTTCACCTTCATCCCTCATCCTCCTTGATGAGGTGGTGGATGCCGGCGCGGAAATAATCGTAGCCGGTATACATGGTCAGGATTGCCGAGGCCCACAGCAGGCCGAGGCCGATCAGCGAGACCACGGGGACGACCTCGTCGCCGGCGGGACCGGCGAGCAGGAAGCCGATGGCGACGAGCTGTACAGTCGTCTTCCACTTGGCGAGCTTGGTCACGGGCACGCTGACGCGCAGCGCCGCGAGATACTCGCGCAAGCCCGAGACCAGGATCTCGCGGCACAGGATCACGATGGCAGCCCACAGCGACCAGCCATGGATGATGCCGTCGGCGGCCAGCATCAGGAGGCACGAGGCGACCAGCAGCTTGTCGGCGATCGGGTCGAGCATCCGGCCGAATGCCGATTGCTGATTCCAGATGCGGGCATAATAGCCGTCGAGATAATCCGTGACCGCAGCGCCGATGAAGATCGCGACCGCGACCCAGCGCAGCCACAACGGATAGTCCATGATCGACTGCGCATAGATGCATCCGACCACGACCGGGATCGCGGCGATCCGGCCATAGGTCAGGATGTTCGGGAGGGACATCGCGCGGCTGGTCGTCCCTCGTGTCGTGGCGATGTTCATCCGTCCTACCAATACCGCTCAAGCCTGAAGGTCAACCGTCCGTCCCAGATGGGTACAGGATGCGACGACCATATGACTACCGCCCCTTTAGTTCACCCCGGCTGGGGATGGAAATAGTCGAATATCCTGCGGGCGCTCTCGGCGCTCACCCCAGGAACCTTGCCGAGATCGGCGATCGAGGCCCGTTCGATCTCCTTCAGGGTTCCGAAATGATGCAGCAAGGCACGTTTGCGTGACGGGCCGATGCCCGGAATCTCCTGCAAACCGGCCTCGCGAATGTCCTTCTTGCGCAGCTTGCGGTGCGAGCCGATGACGAAGCGGTGGGCCTCGTCCCGCAGGCGCTGGATGAAATAGAGCACGGGATCGCGCGGCTCCAGCTTGATCGCCTCGCGCTCCGGCATGAACAGGGTCTCGCGGCCGGCATCCCGGTCCGGCCCTTTGGCGACCGACATCAGCGAGACCTGGGTCAGGCCGAGATTGGCAAAGATTTCCCTGACAGCATTGAGCTGGCCGCGGCCGCCGTCGATGATCACGAGGTCGGGCCATTGCGGGAAGTCGTCGTCCTTGGCCTTGTTATTTTCCTTGGCCGCGCTCTCCTCGGGCGGATTGATCAGGCGCTTGAAGCGGCGCTCCAGTACCTCGCGCATCATGGCGAAGTCGTCGCCCGGCGTGATCCCTTCCGATTTGATGTTGAACTTGCGGTACTGGTTCTTCACGAAGCCATCGGGGCCCGCGACGATCATGGCGCCGACCGCATTGGTGCCCTGGATATGGCTGTTGTCGTAAACCTCGATGCGCTTGGGCGCATGCGGCAGGTTCAGCGTCGTGGCCATGGCGTCGAGCAGGCGGCTCTGGGTTGCAGTATCGGCGAGCTTGCGGCCGAGCGCCTCGCGCGCATTGGTCAACGCGTGGGTGACGAGCTCCTTCTTCTCGCCGCGCTTGGGCGCTGTCACCTCGACCTTGTGGCCGGCCTTGATCGACAGCGCATTGGCGAGCAGCTCCATCTCCTCGATCTCGTGCGAGAGCAGGATGCTCTTCGGCGGCGGCTTGTCGTCGTAGAACTGGGCGAGGAAGGAGCCGAGCACCTCCTCAGGCGTATAGCTCTTCTCGGCACGCGGAAAATAAGCGCGGTTGCCCCAGTTCTGGCCGGTGCGGAAGAAGAATACTTCGACGCAGGAGAAGCCGCCTTCCTGGTGGATGGCGAACACGTCGGCTTCTTCCACCGTGCGCGGATTGATGCCCTGCTGCGACTGGATCGCCGACAGCGCGGCGAGGCGGTCGCGATAGAGCGCTGCGCGCTCGAACTCGAGCTCACCGGCGGCTTTCTCCATCTCGGCGGCAAGCTCCTGCTTCACCGCATGGCTCTTGCCGGAGAGGAAGTCGGTGGCCTCGCGCACCAGCGTCGCATAACCGCCAAAGTCGATCTCGCGGGTGCAGGGGCCGGCGCAGCGGCGGATCTGGTAGAGCAGGCAGGGCCTGGTGCGGCTCTCGAAAAAGGAGTCCGTGCAGGAGCGGATCAGGAACGCGCGCTGCAAGGCCGTGATGGTCCGGTTGACCGCGCCGGCGGAGGCGAACGGGCCGAAATACCGCCCGGGCCGGGTCTGCGCGCCGCGATGCTTGAGGATCTGCGGCGCCCAATGGTCGCCGGTGATCAGGATATAGGGAAACGACTTGTCGTCGCGCAGCTGCACGTTGAAGCGCGGCCGCAGCTGCTTGATCAAATTGGCTTCCAGCAGCAGCGCCTCGGTCTCGGTCGTGGTCGAGACGATCTCCACGGTCACCGTGGCCGCGATCATGCGCAGGATGCGCGCCGGCAGCGGCGCGCTCTGGCGCGCGTAGCTCGACAGGCGCTTTTTGACGTTCTTGGCCTTGCCGACATAGAGCACGTCGGCGTTCGCACTGAGCATGCGATAGACCCCGGGCGAGGTGGGCGCGAGCCGGACCGCGCGCTCGATCGCCTCGTGACCTGAGGCCAGCGGCTCGTCGCCGATCGCGCCGCTCTCTTCCAGAATATCGGGCAGCCGCGCATCGTCCTCGTCATCGCCGCCGCTGGTGGCGGGATCGAGGTCCGGCGGCGCCGTGTCCTGCGCCGTGTCCTGGGGTGGGGCGTCTGACGCGGCCTGCCGCGTTTTGCGCGCGCGTGCCTCGCCCGGCTTGTCGGGGGAATCGTGAACCATTGTGCGAATTTAGGCGCTGGGGGGGCCGATTTGAAGTTCCGGCCATGCCGCGCGCACAGGATGGCGCGCAGTTCCCGGTAACGCTTCCTTAAGTCTGTTAACAGCGCGGTAAGGGGTCTTAACAGCCCTTTAACTTAAAACTCTCGATAAATCCTACGCGAAATAGTGGTGGTTCCGTAACCATTGGCCTGGCCCGGCGGTGCGGGCATCGCGTCCGGTTACGGCGTTTGCGTTGGAGTGTGGAATGAAGAGGCTCGTTGTGGGCGCGGCTGCGTTGGTTGCGGCCGGCTGGACGGCTTCGGCAGGGGCCGCCGATCTCAATTACGGGCAGCGAGCGCCCTATACGGTCAATCAACCGCTCAATGCCTATAGCTGGGCCGGCCCGTATCTCGGCGCCAATCTCGGTTACGAATGGGGCTCGGTAAGCAACAATCCCGCAAAGCCCTCCGGCTTCGTCGGCGGTGTGCAGGCCGGCTACAATTTCCAGAACGGTCCATGGGTGTTCGGCGTCGAGGGCGACATCCAGGCCGCAGGTGCCGATGACACCTTCGCGCCGTGGAAGTTCTCCAATCCCTGGTTCGGCACCCTGCGCGGCCGCGCCGGCTACGCCTTCAGCAACATTCTGGTCTACGGCACCGCCGGCCTCGCCTTCGGTGAGCTGCGCGCGCAGACTTTCGGCTGGACGGAATCGCACACGACGGCCGGCTGGACCGCCGGCGTCGGTGCGGAAGTCGGCCTTGCGCCGAACTGGAGCGCGAAGCTCGAATATCTCTACATCGATCTGTCGTCGAGCCAGTTCGCAATTACAGGCGTGTCAAATGGCTATAGCGCCAGCGTTGTGCGCGCAGGCGTGAACTATCACTTCTGATAGCGGAATAAGAAAATACCGGACTACAGCCTCCCGGCCGCTCGCGGCCGGGACTTTTTTGCGTCAGGTTTTTTAGGTCGGGGTCGCTACGAAAGGATCACGAGATTGACCGCTTTCGGCCCCTTCCCCTTCTTGTCCGGCTCGACTTCGAACGTGATACGCTGTCCTTCGGCAAGGTCCTTCAGTCCCGCCCGCTCCACGGCGGTGATGTGAACGAAGACATCGCGACCGCCGTCGTCCGGCTTGATGAAGCCGTAGCCGCGTTCGCCGTTGAAGAACTTGACCGTTCCCGTATTGGCCATCGGGAAACTCCCCCTCATTGCTCCTCCGTCGCAACGCAGACGCGCGTCGCGACATGACCGGGCCTTACGAAGCCCGGGAGAGCTGGCCATCCTCGGGCGGACCCATCGGTCCGACCGGGATCTTTCTTGGGCCTTCACTCCGCCGCAACCATTCGCGGAAGCGGAACGTAAAGCCAGTCACGAAAACAGCATAATACGGTTCTCTGCAGATTGACTACCGCTACTGCATATTTTTCCCATGAATGCCGGGGTGTTACGGCCTCGGCACCTCCAACCGGTATCTGGCAGCCCCGCCCTGGCCGAGTGGCATTTCCAGCTCGGGCAGGATCGTCCTGAGCTCGCCTTGCAGCGTGTAGGGCGGATTGACAATCAGAAGTCCTGTCGAGGTGAGGGCCGCGCCATCAAGTTGCGGCGCGACGCTGAATTCGAGGCGGAGACATTTTCCAGGCGTCTTTGCTGCAGCTGCGGTGCGCGCCACGTCTTGCGCCAGCGTATCGGTGGCGCGCCTGGACTTGGCGGGATACCAGATCACATAGATACCGGTCGGCCATTTCGCGAAGGCCGTGGAGAAGGCTTCACTCAGCCTTTCGAACTCGTCTTTCGCCTCGAAGGGCGGGTCGATCAGCACCAGCCCGCGCCGCTCCTTCGGCGGCACGAAAGCCGGCAGCGCCATCCAGCCGTCGAGATCGACCACGCGCGCCTGTTCGTCGCGCCGCAGCACGTCGATCAGCGCCTTGCGGGCTCTCGGCTCGAGCTCGCAGGCCACGAGGCGGTCCTGTGGCCGCATCAATCCGCGGGCGATCAGGGGCGAGCCCGGATAGGCCTTGAGCTCGCCCTTCGGATTGAAGGCGCGAACGATGTCCATGTAGGGCTTGGTCAGGGCCACTGTCTCGTTCGACAGGCGCGCCTGCATCAGCCGAGCGATTCCCGTCAGCCACTCGCCGCTGCGGCGCGCCTCGTCGCTGTCGAGATCATAGAGGCCAGCACCCGCATGGGTGTCGATGACCCGGAAGGCGGCCGGCTTGTCCTGCAAATAGGTGAGAATACGCGCCAGCACGATGTGCTTGATGACATCGGCGAAGTTGCCGGCGTGAAAGGCGTGGCGGTAGTTCATGGGCGAGATTTACGACATCGCGCGATGAAAGTAACTGTTGTCATTCCGGGGCGGCGCGACAGCACCGAACCCGGAATCCATTTCGCCATCGGCAATGGGCCCAGATGGATTCCGGGCTCGCGCTTCGCGCGCCCCGGAATGACGATCTGAAGACTAATCCTAACCCCCCCTGATCGGCGGCATCGTCACCTGGTCGCGGCGGCAGCTGCGGCGTTCGAGCTCCTCGCAGGCGCGAAATTGCAGGTCCTTGCTGAGGCAGATGCGAACCTCGGAGAGCCGGGTCCGGTTGCAGGTGACCGAGACGGCTGCGTTGCTCAGGCCCGGATTGGCCTTGATGAAGGCTTCTTCGACCTCGCCGGGGGCCACCGTCTTGGCCTGCGACAGCTCAAGATACTCGGGCGGAATCTTGATCGCGGCGCGCGCCTTGCGGATCGTCTCGAAGTAGTTGCGGCCGTCGAGCCCGGAGCAGGTGCCGTGCTTGTCCCACTCGTTGAAGATCAGGCCTGGCGCGGGCATCAGATCGAGCATCGAGGAGACGATGTTGCGGTTCAGCCGCGGTGACGGCCGTTGGCAATATTCCGGAAAGCCGCTCTCGTATTGCGGCCACAGCCCGTGCACCACAAAGGAATAGGGCCGTCCCTCGCACTGAATGTTCGAACGCCCGCCGCTGCGACCGCGCTCTGCCGCTTCCTCGCAGAAGGACGGTGACCACGACAGTGACAGCACATAGAAGTCGAACTCGCCGGGTGCGTTCTGCCGCTTGTCCTGGGCTCTCGCGCCACCCGCCAGCGAAACCAGCCCCGCCGCAAGGGTCAGCGAGATCAGGAGGCGGGAGAACGAATGCAATCTAAAATAAAACATAGCAACGCCCCTCAACTAGACTGTGCAATCAGCCTAGCAGCCATCCAGAACATTTCAAGAACAAATTTCGAGCGACCCGCGCAGGTCGCTTGATCGGGCCGAATCAGGCGCCTCGGTTTAAGGCTCTTCAGTTCAAGGCTTGGCGGCGCGGCAGGAGGGATTGTAGGCCCAGTTGCGGTCGAGCCCGACCACGCACCATTCGACACCCTGGCCGTAACCGGCAAAGCCGCCATCCTCGATGATCGAGAAGTGCACCCGGCGCATCTTGCCGTCAGTGAGCATGGCCTCGCCGGTGCAGTAGCGGCGCGGAATGTTGTCCGATGCCCAGGGGCGGAAGGCGGTCTCGTGAACGTTCGAAAATCCCGTGATCTGCAGCGGCGAATTCCAGAACGAGCTTTCCTTCTCCCAGAACTGGGTCGAGATCGTCGGCAGCGCCTTGTCGCACTCGGCAACGCGGCCGTCGTAGCGCGGTCCGCTCAGCCAGAAGTTCAGCTCGAGCGGATTGGCCGCCTTGGCCTCACCGAGCGACAGCGCTCCGAACATGAGGCCGAGGACGGCGGCAAAGCGGAACGATTTCGGGGAGGGGGCGCGCATGGGCAATCCGGACAGCTGGTCTTGCGGAGGCTGGACGGTGCCGCGAAGGCCGGGAGAGGTCAAGTGCAGCGCGGCAACACTCGGCCAGGAGTTGATCACAACGTCGCATCCGGCAGGCCTTCCGTTCTTTTCACCGCCGCGCCCGCACCGTAAGCTGGGGCCAACCAATCGGAGTGACGGGAATGCGAATCATTGCGGCTGCGGGCCTTCTTGCCAGCCTGGTTGTCTCGGGGATGATGGCGAGCCAGTCGGCGCGCGCCGATATCCTGCCGGTGCCGCCGTTCAAGGGCAACGACACCGGCGGCATCATCGCCTATTCGATGGCGACGCAGGTCGATGCGCGTCAGGTCGCGGTCGATCACTGCGCGCGCTATGGCAAGGTGGCGAAATTCCTCGCAGTGCAGGCCTATGAGGGCGGCTACATCTCGTTTTCCTGCCGCTGGGTGCCCTATGGCGCTGCCGACCGGCCGATCCGCACGCTCTACTAAGGCGCGTTCGAAACGCTAAAGCATGATCCGGAAAGGTGTGAAGCGGTTTTCCCTCGCGACATCAGCGGAACGCGTTTGCGCGGAGATCATGCTCAAACAAACAGCTAAAGCGCGATGACGATTCAACCCAATCTCATCGCGCCTTAGCCACGACGTCTCAGCCGGGAGTCTCTCCTATGACGCGCAAGCTTGCTTTGCTCGGATCAGTCGCTTGTTTTTTGGTGTCGGCAGGAAGCGCCTTGGCCGACGATCTGCCGGTGCGCAAGGCCGGCCTCTGGGAAATGAAGATGGCCAGGTCAGGCTCGGCGATGCCGGAGATGACCATGCAGCATTGCACCGACGAGAGCGTCGACAAGGAGATGGCCAACAACGTTTCCCCGATGGCCAAGCAGATTTGCTCCAAGCAGGACGTCAAGAAAACCGCGACCGGCTATATCAGCGATTCCGAGTGCAGCGTCGCCGGCATCAACACGACCTCGCATGCCGAGATATCAGGTGATTTCAACTCGGCCTACACCGTGAAGACTTCGTCCCATGCGCAAGGCGGCGCCGCCGGCACCGCGGGGCGCGACACCTCCATGACGCTGGAAGCGAAATGGCTCGGCGCCTGCAAGCCGGACCAGAAGCCCGGCGACATCGTGATGCCCGGCGGCTTCAAGATGAACATACGCGACGTCGACAAGCTGAAAGCGCTGCTGCCGAAGTAAAGGCGGTGAGATCCTAGCCCGGATGGAGCACAGCGAAATCCGGGGCGCCGCGAAGAAGAATCCCGGATTGCGCTTCGCTTCATCCGGGCCGCGGCAGCTAAACGGGTATCCTCACGCTCGCCCTCAACCCGCCCATCGGGCTGTCGGCCAGCGTGATGTCGCCGCCATGCGAACGGGCGATGTCGCGGGCGATCGCAAGGCCAAGGCCGGTGCCGCCTTCGTCCTGGTTGCGGGCGTTGTCGAGCCGCAGGAACGGCTTGAACACTTCTTCGCGCAGATGTGCGGGGATACCTGGGCCGTCGTCGTCGACCGTGACGGTCAGATAGCGGTGGTCGCGCTGGCCGGAGATGGCGATGGCCTTGCCGTAGCGCGCGGCGTTGGTGACCAGGTTGGCGAGGCAGCGCTTGAACGAGGCCGGCTTCACCGTCACCACGGGCAGCCCGGTGAATGTCACGGTCGCGGCGTGACCGTGGCGTTCGGCGTCGCTGCGCAATTCTTCCAGCGCCTGAGCCATGTCGGTCGGTTGCGACTGCTCGCCGGAATCGCCGCGGGCGAAGGCGAGGTAATCCTCCAGCATCATCGACATTTCGTCGACGTCCTTGCGCATGCCCTCGAGCTCCGGACTGTCGCCGATCAGCTCCAGCTCGAGCTTGAAGCGGGTCAGGATGGTGCGCAGGTCGTGGCTGACGCCGGCAAGCATCGCGGTGCGCTGCTCCATCGCGCGTTCGATGCGCGACTTCATCTCGAGGAAGGCGCCCGCCGCGCGCCGCACCTCGCGCGCGCCGCGCGGCCTGAAGTTCGGCGCCTCGCGGCCCTTGCCGAAGCTCTCCGCGGCGTCCGCCAGCCGCAGGATCGGCTTGATCTGGTTGCGCAGGAACAGCACCGACACGATCAGCAGGATGGAGGACGTGCCGACCATCCAGAACAGGAAGATCTCCGAGTTCGAGGCGTACGCGGCGCTACGCTGCGCAAACACGCGCATCACGGCATCGTCGAGCTGGATGCGGATCTCAACGAGGTTGGAACGGCCGACCGTGTCGATCCAGAACGAGCGTCCGATCTGTCGGCCGAGCTGCACCGACAGCGTCTGGTCGAGCAGCGAGAAGAACGGCTTTGGTCCCGGCGGCGGCATGTCGCCTGCGGGGAGGAAGTCCACCACAAGGCCGAGACGCTGCTGCGCGATGCGGCGGATCTGGTCGCGATCCTTGTCTTGCGGATAGCCCTTGTAGACGTCGATCAGCGTGGCGATGTCCTGCACCACGGCTGCGGAGAGGCGGCGCGTCACCGTGTTCCAGTGCCGCTCCATGAACACGAAGGCGACGACCGATTGCAGGATCACCATGGGCACGATCATGATCAGCAATGCGCGCGCATAGAGGCCGGTCGGCATCCAGCCCTTGAACGCATTGCCCATCCAGCCATTGGCGGCAGAGACGCGCCCCGCGGCGCTTTTCAGCAGCGTCAGGCCGGTGTCGATCGTGCTCATCTGGCGCGCTTCACTTGACTATGGCGAGGCGACCAGCCGGTAGCCGATGCCGCGCACCGCTTGCAGGAACAACGGATTGGCGGGATCGGTCTCGATCTTGCGCCTGAGGCGGTTGATCTGCACGTCGACGGCGCGCTCGTTGACGCTGCCATTGCCGGTGAGCGCGCTGCGCGGCACGGTCTCGCCGGGCGTCTCCGAGAGAATGCGCAGCATCTCGCGCTCGCGGTCGGTGAGATGAATGACCTCCTCGCCCTGGCGCAACTCGCCGCGATCGAGGTGATAGACGTACGGGCCGAAGGCGATCTTCTCCACCGCCGCGACCTGGACCGGCGGCGCGGCGCGCTTGAGGATGTTGTTGATGCGCAGCGCCAGCTCGCGCGGCTCGAACGGCTTTGCGACATAATCGTCGGCGCCGATCTGCAGGCCCTCGATGCGGGCCTCGGCCTCATGCCGCGCGGTCAGCATCACGATCGGGACCGAGGACGACGTGCGGATGAAGCGGGCGAGATCGAAGCCGGTCTCGCCAGGCATCATCACGTCGAGGATCAGCAGGTCGAAATGCAGCCCGAGCAGTTTCGCCCGGGCATCGCCCGCGCTGGCGGCGGTGGTGACGCGATAACCTTCGGCCGCGAGGAAGCGCGAGAGCAGATCGCGGATGCGGCGGTCGTCGTCGACCAGCAGCAGATGCGGGGCGTCGTCGGCCGGTTGCGCCGGCGGGCGGACGAGCGTGGCAGCGAGCGGCACGGTCACTCCTTTGAGTCTTGATTGGTGGCGAAGATGGTCTCCAGCACCTTGTCCGGATCGTCGCGGTCGATCATCGCGCGCAGGAAGCGCTTGACCGTCTCGGCATCAGCAGGCGCCATCTCGGCGAGCGCCCTGGTGATCCGCGTGGTCTGGAGGCCGGCGAGCTTCTGCACCAGCGCCTCGCCCTTCGGCGTCGCATAGAGCAGGCGCTGGCGGCGGTCATTGTCGCCGGTCTTCTGCACGATGTAGCCCTCGTCCAGCAGCTGCTTGAGCACCCGGCCGAGCGATTGTTTTGTGATGCGCAGGACGTCGAGCAGGTCGGCGACCTTCAGGCCCGGGTAGCGGTAGACGAAGTGCATGACCCGATGATGGGCCCGGCCGAAGCCGAACGCCTCCAGCTCCTGGTCGGGGTCGCCGACGAAGTCGCGATAGGCGAAGAACAGCAGCTCTATGATATCCCAGCGCAAATTGCCTCCATCGCCTGCTGCCGGCCGTGGCGCGGCAGCGTCTTGAGAGGGAGTTGCGAAATTTATGTCAGGCATATTGACGTATCTTGGGTTCAATGTTACAAAACGATCAGCCCGCACGAAATTTTAGATCGTTTCGCATCGGGCGGCATTCCTGACAGGTGGCCGGAGTTAGCCGGACAGGTGGCGACGGCCGGATCAGATCTACCGTGCGATTGTCGAGCGGCATTTCGGCAAAACATACTGGACTTCCGCCTTCCGCAAAAGCATGTCCTGCCGAGGACATGCTGGCCACGGAAACCGGCCGTAACAAGGCTGGCGGTGGTTCGGCCAGAAACCACATCAAGCCAGCCGGGCCCAAACAGGGGCGGCCGGCGCCAGAACAGCGCCGCCACCGGCAGCGGGAGGCAAGGACATGAGCATGAAATTCGACATCCAGCCCGCATCCAATCCGACGCCCGAGAAGGACCGGGTGGCCAAGCTGGTCGATCCCGGCTTCGGACGCGTCTTCACCGACCACATGGCCGTGGTCCGCTACAACCAGGCCAAGGGCGGCTGGTACGAGGCGAAGATCGAGGCGCGCGCCAATTTCCAGATCGATCCGGCCGGCGCGGTGCTGCACTACGCCCAGGAAATTTTCGAAGGCCTCAAGGCCTATAAGCGCGACGACGGAGGCGTGAACCTATTCCGCCCCGACGCCAATGCGCGCCGCTTCAAGGATTCCGCCGATCGCATGGCGATGGCGCAATTGCCGGAGGACGTCTTCATCGAGGCAGTCGAGCAGGTCGTGCGCATCGATCGCGCCTGGATGCCGGGCGGCGAGGGCAGCCTTTATCTGAGGCCATTCATGATCGCGAGCGAGACGTTCCTCGGCGTCAAGCCGTCGTCCGAATATATCTTTGCGGTGATCGCCTCGCCCGTCGGCTCTTATTTCAAGGGCGGCCCCGCGCCTGTTTCGATCTGGGTTTCGGAGAACTACACGCGCGCCGCGGTCGGCGGCACCGGTGCGGTCAAATGCGGCGGCAACTATGCGGCGAGCCTGCGCGCGCAGGCCGAGGCGATCCAGCACGGCTGCGATCAGGTCGTGTTCCTGGATGCGGTCGAGCGCCGCTATATCGAGGAGCTCGGCGGCATGAACGTGTTCTTCGTGTTCGACGACGGCTCGCTCTCGACGCCGCCGCTCGGCACCATCCTGCCCGGCATCACCCGCGACTCCATCATCGCGCTCGCCCGCGATGCCGGAAAGACCGTGCGCGAGGAGCCGTACTCGCTGGATCAGTGGCGCAAGGATGCGGCCTCAGGCCGGCTGAAGGAAGCCTTCGCCTGCGGCACCGCGGCGGTGATCTCGCCGATCGGCAAGGTGCGCTCGGTCAGCGGCGATTTCGAGATCTCGGGCGGCGCCGCAGGTCCCGTCGCCATGGGCCTGCGCAAGCAGCTCGTCGACATCCAGTACGGCCGCAACAACGATCCGCACAACTGGATCCGTAAGGTGTTTTGAGACCTCGTGTCCCGGACGCGGAAAGCGCGAGCCGGGGCCCAGAATGCGAGTTGCCGGGCCCCGGATCAGCAGCGCACCACCCCGCCAAGAGGCGGCGCGTTGCGCAGCATCCGGGGAACGCCAGTCGAGAAAGAGGGAAAGGCCCACTGTTGCCGCATTGCGCGTCGGCTGGTAAACGCCCGCATGGCCGAAAAACCCAAAAAACCCCAGAAACTGAAGGCGCGGCTGCCGCGCGGGCTTGAGGATCGCGATCCCGCCGCGATCCGGGCGACGCGCGAGATGGTCGAGAAGATCCGCGCCGTCTACGAGCTCTACGGCTTCGAGCCGGTGGAGACGCCGGCGATGGAATATACCGACGCGCTAGGCAAGTTCCTGCCCGACCAGGACCGTCCGAACGAGGGCGTATTCTCGTTCCAGGACGACGACGAGCAGTGGATCAGCCTGCGCTACGATCTGACCGCGCCGCTGGCCCGCTATGTCGGCGAGCGCTACGGCACCGACGGTCTGGTCCTGCCCTATCGCAGCTACCGCGTCGGCTATGTCTTCCGCAACGAGAAGCCCGGCCCCGGCCGCTTCCGCCAGTTCATGCAGTTCGATGCCGACACGGTCGGTTCGGCAACGCCGGCGGCGGATGCCGAGATCTGCATGATGGCGGCGGACACGATGGAAGCGCTCGGCGTTGCGCGCGGTCAGTACGTGGTGAAGGTCAACAACCGCAAGGTGCTCGACGGCGTTCTCGAGGCGATCGGGCTTGCGGGTGAGGAGAATGCGGCGCGCCGCCTGACCGTGCTGCGCGCGATCGACAAGCTCGACAAGTTTTCCGCTGACGAAGTCCGCAAGCTGCTCGGTCCCGGCCGGTGGGATGGCGGTGAGGAAGGCAAGGGCGACTTCACGAAGGGCGCTAATTTGAATGCAGCCGAGGCCGACGTCGTTCTCGCCATCACCAGGCCGCGCGAGGACTGGAAAGAGGCGATCGCCGCCGCGGAGACCTACCTCGCCAAGAGCCCGGTCGGTCAGGCTGGCGTGAGCGAGCTGGAAGAAATTGCAAAACTGGTGACGGCGTCGGGTTACGGCGCCGACCGCATCAAGATCGATCCCTCCGTCGTGCGCGGCCTCGAATATTACACGGGCCCCGTCTACGAGGTCGAACTACTGCTCGACACCAAGGACGACAAGGGCCGCCCCGTGCGCTTCGGCTCGGTCGGCGGCGGTGGTCGTTATGACGGTCTCGTCTCCCGCTTCCGCGGCGAGCCGGTGCCGGCGACTGGTTTCTCGATCGGCGTTTCGCGTTTGCAGGCCGCGCTGACGCTGCTCGGCAAGCTCGACACGCGGCCGGAAGTCGGCCCCGTCGTCGTCACCGTGTTCGACCGCGACCGCGTCGCCGACTACCAGAAGATGGTGGCGACCTTGCGCACCGCCGGCATCCGCGCCGAGCTCTATCTCGGCAATCCCAAGAACATGGGCAACCAGCTCAAATATGCCGACCGCCGCAATTCTCCTTGCGTGATCATCCAGGGCTCGGATGAAAAGGCACGCGGCGAGCTCCAGATCAAGGATCTGATTGAAGGTGCGAAAGCGGCCGCCGCCATCGCCTCCAACCAGGAATGGCGCGAGACGCGGCCGGCGCAGTTCTCGTGCAGCGAGGCCGACCTCGTTGCAAAAGTGCGCGAGGTCCTCGCGCGCCATGACGTGAAGTGGGGATAGCCATTCGCCCTATTCGTCATGCGCGGGCTTGACCCGCGCATCCATCTTCAAAATGATGGATTGCCGGGTCAAGCCCGGCAATGACGAAACGGCAATATCGAAGCAGCAGGGAGACAACAATGCCTGAGATCACCGTCAGCATGGCCGAAGGCCGCACCGACGAGCAGAAGGCCGGCATGATGCGCGACATCACCCAGGCGCTGGTGAAGAATCTCGGCGTCGATGCCGAGGCCGTCGTCATCCAGATCAACGAAGCCCCGCTCCGCCACAAGATGAAGGGTGGCAAGACGTTCGTGGAGCGCGCGGCGGCGGCGAAAAAGTAACGCGTTAGCGTCATTCCGGGGCAGCCCGTCAGGGCTGAACCCGGAATCTCGATCGACAATCTCTGGATTCCGGGTTCGCGCGTCGCGCGCCCCGGAATGACGAGCAGGCGCCATGGACGCACGCGATTTCATCAAGATCGGCATGAGCGCCGAGCGCACGCTGGTCGTGCCGGCCGAGCGCACAGTCGGGCATTTCGTGCCGGGCATGCCCATGGTCTACGCGACCCCGATGATGATCCTGGAAATGGAGATGGCCTCGGGCGATGCGATTCGCTCGGCGCTCCAGCCGGGCTGGGTCACCGTCGGCACCGAGGTCGACATCCGCCATCTCGCCGCCGCGCTGGTCGGCGCGACGGTGCGGACCACGGCGAAAGTGATCGCCGTGGAGCGCCGCGTGATCCGCTTCGAGGTCGAGGCATTCGAGGGGACGCGCAAGCTCGGCGAAGGCCGCCACGCGCGCGGGCTCATCAATGTCGAGCTGTTCAACAAGCGCCTCGGTGCCTAGCCAAGGGCGCGATGCCGTAGGGTGGGTTAGCTCGCGGTCGCGAAGCGCGGTCCGCTAGCGTAACCCACCACTTCTGTCGCCGCAGAAACAGAAGAGGTGGGTTACGGCTTCGCCTAACCCACCCTACGCGGCCACGGCACCTGTTTACTTCGCGAGCTCCTTCGATCGCTTCGTCGCCGCCGCGATGGCGCGGATCATCAGGTCTCGCAGGCCCGGCTCGCCCATCAGCACGCTGAGTGCCGCAGCCGTGGTGCCGCCGGGCGAGGTGACGTTCTGGCGCAGCGTCGCGGAGGGAAGATCCGACTGGTGCAGCAGCTCGCCGGAGCCGGCGACCGTCTCGCGCGCGAGCTTGGTGGCCAGAGCTTCAGGCAATCCCGCATCGACGCCGGCGCGCGCAAGCTCTTCAGCGAGCAGGAACACATAGGCGGGCCCTGAGCCTGAGACGGCGGTGACCGCATCCATCAGGCCTTCATCCTCGACCCACTCGACCGAGCCGGTGGAACGCAGCAGCGCATCGGCGACCGCGCGCTGACCCGCGCTGACATTCTTCGCAGCGACCGCAACCGTAATGCCGCGGCCGATCGCGGCCGGCGTGTTCGGCATCGCGCGCACCACGGCGCCGCCGCAGACCTCTTCGAGCGAGAGAATCGTGGTTCCCGCCATGATCGAGACCACCGACGTCTTGTCCGAGACGAACGCCTTCAGCTTGGCGCCGGCCTCGCGAAACATCTGCGGCTTCACCGCGACGACCATCGTCTCGACAAAGCCCGCCGCCTTCGCATCAGGATTGAGCGCAACGCCCTGGGCGGCGAGCGCGGTGATGTCAGGCGAGAGATGCGGATCGATCACGGCGACGCGGCGCGGATCGAGCCCGCCGGCCAGCCATCCGGTCAGCATCGCGCCGCCCATCTTGCCGGCGCCGGCAAGCAGGATGGTGCCGGTGATGTTTTGGAGAGTGCTGTTTGCCATTGTGGTCACCACAAATTCGGTGTCGTCCCGGCCTAGTGCGCAATTGCGCACGGGGGCCGGGACCCATAACCACGACTGGTTCTAGTGGATGGAGAGCCGAGCAACAAGCCGCGTGCCACAAGCGAGATCACGCGGTATGGATCCCGGATCTGCGCGCGCTTGTCCGGGATGACGTGGAGAGGGAGCTGCGGCTCCCTCTCGTCTTGGAGGCCCTACGCCTCGCCGACCGTATCGAACATCGCCGCGTCCATGGCCTGGGCGGTGGTCTTGCCGGCCCACACCACGAACTGGAACGCCGGGAAGTAACGCTCGCAGGCGTGGATGGCGCCGGCGAGCATGGCTTCGCATTGCGCGGTCGAGGCGATGAGGCCGCCCGGCAGTACCAGGGCCTGGCGGTGCATGATCATGCCGGTGTTGGTCCAGAGGTCGAAATGGCCGATCCACAATTGCTCGTTGACGGCGGCAACGAGCTTCTGCACTTCGCCGCGCCGCGCGAGCGGAATCTTCATGTCGAACGCGCAGGCCAGATGCAGCGCCTCGATCTCACCCATCCAGGTGAAGGAGATCTGGTAGTCGGTCCATTGTCCCTTCGAGACAATGGTCAGCTCGTCCTCGCCGGAGCGTTCGAACGGCCAGTTGTTGCTGGCAGCGATATCCTCGACCACCGCAAGCGGGTGATTTCGGGAATCGATGGTACCTTCGAGCAGGGACATGCCGTCTCGACCTCTTGCCTTCTTGTTGTCTTTGATACGCACGCGGTTGGTCCGGCGCGCGCTCCCTCAATTTCGCTGAAGGCGATCCCTGGGAGCCACTGTTGAGATCCCGGGATCAGCGCGGGCTTGTCGCGGATCAACTGATGTGATTTGCGGAATCTGCGCAACTGGGTCGCGAGTCCGTCCACAAGCCATGACTCGTTCGTCCACAGCTCATCTCGGCCATAATTGTTAACGCTTGAGAACAAACCGGAATCGGATTCCCGAAAACCGCCAGCCGTTAATTCCACGGGGCGAGGGGGCACCGCCCTGGCGGCATGGGACCATGCGGTTTTTGGCTAGGGAACAGGCTTGCCTGCGGCCCCGGACCGGCGGCATATTTCCGCCCAGGTCGCTCAATCCCGGGCGGCCGATGTTCTCAGGGCGGGGTGAAAGTCCCCACCGGCGGTAAGGGCCGAAAGGCCTAAGCCCGCGAGCGCCTTCCCCAAGGTTTTTGCTGAAGGGAAGGGTCAGCAGATTCGGTGCAACTCCGAAGCCGACGGTTAAAGTCCGGATGAAAGAGAACGGTCGGTGGCAGACGCATCGCAAGATGCGGCTGTTTGTCGTTCCGTGTGCCCTGATTCTGGTCCCTTGAAGGAAAGCCATGAATCAGATGCTGCAAGATCCCCAGACAGACACTTCCCAGACCCAGCCGCCGGTTCCCGTGACCGAGCACCCGCGCTTCGCCAAGCCGCAGCGCGTGGCCTTCGTGCAGGCCTGCTGGCACCGCGACGTCGTCGCGGAAGCCCGCATCGCCTTCATGAAGGAAGCGGAGGCGCGCCATCTCACCCATGTCGACGTGTTCGAGGTGCCGGGCTCGTTCGAGATCCCGCTGCATGCCCAGGTCCTTGCCAAGACGCGGCGCTACACCGCGATCGTCGCCGCTGGCCTCGTCGTTGACGGTGGCATCTATCGCCACGAATTCGTCGCCGACACCGTGATCAAGGCGCTGATGGACGTGCAGCTCCGCACCGAGGTGCCGGTGTTCTCGGCCGTGCTGACGCCGCAGCAATTCCACGAGACCGAAGTGCATTACGATTTCTTCCGCAGGCACTTTGCGATCAAGGGCGTCGAGGTCGCAGCCGCCTGTGCCGAGACGTTGCTCGGCCTCGAGCGCCTGCGCGGCCAGGTCGCGGCGGGGATTGTGTGACGCGGCACAACGGGTCGCGCTTCTCATCCCGAGGAGCGCAATCCGTCACCCTGAGGTGCTCGCCTCTTCGGCGAGCCTCGAAGGGCGACGGCCCCGCTGCATCTCGCCCGTACATCCTTCGAGGCTCCCGGCACGATGCTCCGCATCGCGCCCCTCGCGCCTCAGGATGACGGATGAAACAGCTCGTCACACGTAGCCGGTTGTCAATCCTGCCGCCGTCCGCAAAGCCGGCGGCGGCAGGAGCGACCAACCGCGCTAAGCCCTCAACCCAAAGACACGCCCGCTTTCGCCCGGCTGATCCCGAGCGCCAGGATGCGATGGAGCAGATCCCCGTATTTCAGCCCGTCGTGCTGGGCCGCGGTGGCGAATTCCTGGCTCTTGGCGATTTCGGGATTGGGATTGGCTTCGATGAAATACGGCGTGCCGTCGGCGGCGAGACGGAAATCGATGCGCGCATAGCCATCGAGACCAAGCGCCCGGTAGATGCGTTTCGCGGCGCGCTGGATCCGCGCGGTGACTTCGGGCGCAAGGTCTTTCGCCGGCCCGTCGACGATGCCGAGGCGTTCCTGATAGTCGGTGTCGTGCTTGGCCTTTTCGGTGGCGATGTGGCGTGAGCTGCGCCCGCCCATGCTGCCGAATTTCAATTCCCACACCGGCAACACGCGTAGCCGATTGTTGCCGAGCACGCCGACATAGAGCTCGCGCCCCTCGATGAATTGCTCGGCGATCGCGGCGGTCTCGACCCGCTCGTGGATGAAGGCGACGCGTTCGGCGAGCTTCTCGTCGGTGTCGACGATCGAGGCCTGCGAGATGCCGAAAGAGCCGTCCATGTTGAGGGCCTTGACGATCAGCGGCAGCGCAAGATGTTTCGGGCGTTTCACCTTGCGGCGCATCGGGAAGACGGCGAAGGCGGGTGCGGCGATGCGCCGGTGATGCACCAGCGTCTTGGATAGGTCCTTGCCGCGCGCCAGGATCAGGCCGCGCGGATTGCAGCCGGTATAAGGCACCTTCATCAGTTCGAGGTAGCTGGCGATGTGCTGGTCGTAGGCGACGTTGTAGTGGAATTCCTCCAGCAGCGTGAAAACCACGTGCGGCTTGAACTCCTCGATCGCTACACGGACCGGCCTGATTTCCTCCTGCGCGCCAAGCGGACGGACCTCATGACCGGCCGCGCGCAATGTGCTGACGACGTCGTATTCCGTTTTCCAGTTGTTGATTTCCTGCGGCGTGTATCCATCGGAGGAGTCCGGCGGCATGAAATCCGGATGCATCAGCACGAGAATACGGAGTCGTCTCATAGCGCGATCCATTTGCGCCGAGACGGGCCGAACAGCGCGTGCATCGTCTTGGCGGTCACGAGGACAGTGAAATCGAGAACGAGCTTCTGTTCGGATCCCACCGCGCGCAGGTCCAGCTCGCGGCAGCGGGAGATCATGTCGTCGAGCACGGCATCGAGCGTGAGCTGGTTCTCGCCGGTCCATCGCGCGACCAACCGTCTGATCTGGGCGCGGTGCCGCCTGATCAGGCTCGAAGCAGGCTTCGAGCGATGATGCCGTGGATCGGTGGAAAACAGCCGCGAGAGGTCGCGGTCGTAGGTCTTCGGCGGCGTAAAAGCGTAGAACGCCTGCTTCTTCTTGTAGTGCTCCTCGAGCGTCTGGCTGAGCTGGCTGAGGGGATCGACGCGCTCGCGCGTCGTGATCAGCGGACGTTTTCCAGCGATCTCGCCCATCAGCTCGTCGACATATTCGAGCTTCTTCAGCGCCGGCCAGCCCTCATATCGCGTCCGCCAGTTCGAGCGCGGGCGCAGCCACACCGCAAATGTCTCGGCGAAATCCTCGTCCGGGTGGCTCTGCGCGTACCACAGCCGCAAATGCTGGACGTAGCGCCGGCTCGCCGGATTGGGCCGGTAGTAGCGCGGATAGTGCTTCGACGACGGCCCGAACAGTTGCTGCCAGCGCCGGCGCCGCTGCAATTGGAAGCCGTGCTGGATGGCATGGCCGGCCTCGTGGCGGAGGATGGCCATGCACTCGCGCCAGGTGCCGCCCTCGACGTCGAACATCATCTTCTTCTCGAGCTTCATCAGGCGCGGATGAGCGAGATAGAAAGGAATCGCGATGCCGGGCACGTCTCCCGGACTGAACCATTCGCTCGAGATCCATGTGTGCGGCCGCAGCCGGATGCCGCGCTCGTCGAGCTCTTCGTGCAGTGTGGCGACACAATCCTCGAGCCAGGTGCCTTCGACCGTAACCCTCAGGCTGGAGAGGCGCTGCTGGAGCAACTCGTCATCCGACAGTTTTTCCCAAGCGAATTTCCGGCGGGGCATCTTGTATCCAGAGCGCAGTGATGACTCGATGTCACGATGATGTCATGGGCGGCTCCCGGCAACAACCCGCGGGGGTATGCGGACCAGGGCGCGGAGGTCGTAGCGCCAGATCGTAGGGTGGGCAAAGCTTCCGCCGTAGCTCGAAGAGCGAAGGTGGAAGTGTGCCCACCAAAAACAAAAGGTGGGCACGGCGCTTTGCGCCTTTGCCCACCCTACGAGACCTTCCGGATCGGGGAAAAATCAGTCGAACAGGCTCGAGACGGACTCTTCCGCGGCGGTGCGCGCGATCGCGTCGGAGATCAGGCTGGCGATCGGCAGCGTGCGGATGTTCGGCGCCTTGGTCACCGCTTCCGTCGCCAGGATCGAGTCGGTGATGACGAGCTCTTTCAGCTTCGAGCCGGCGATGCGGGCGGCCGCGCCGCCGGAGAGCACGCCGTGGGTGATGTAGGCGTAGACCTCCTTGGCGCCCTTGGCGATCAGCGCATCGGCTGCGTTCACCAGCGTGCCGCCGGAATCGACGATGTCGTCGACCAGGATGCAGCTGTAGCCGGAGACGTCGCCGATCACGTTCATGACTTCGGACTCACCCGGGCGTTCACGGCGTTTGTCGACGATCGCGAGCGGGGTGTTGATGCGCTTGGCGAGTCCGCGGGCGCGGGCCACGCCGCCGACATCAGGCGAGACCACCATCACCTTGCCGAGGTCGAAACGTTCGCGGATGTCGCGCACCATCACGGGGGCGGCGAACAAATTGTCGGTCGGGATATCGAAGAAGCCCTGGATCTGGCCGGCATGCAGGTCGAGCGTCATGACGCGGTCGACGCCGGCATGGGTGATCAGATTGGCGACGAGCTTGGCCGAGATCGGCGTGCGCGAGCCGGAGCGGCGGTCCTGCCTGGCATAGCCGAAATAGGGGATCACTGCGGTGATGCGGCGCGCCGAGGAGCGGCGCAGCGCGTCGGTGATGATCAAGAGCTCCATCAGATTGTCGTTCGCCGGAAACGAGGTCGACTGGATGATGAAGGCATCCGAGCCGCGGATGTTCTCCTGGACCTCGACGAAGATCTCCATGTCGGCGAAGCGCCGGACCACCGCCTTGGTCAGCGGCACGTCGAGGCCCTGCGCGATGGCTTGGGCGAGGGCCGGATTGGAGTTGCCGGCGACAAGCTTGATGGAGCCGTTCTTGGCCGACATGGACGCTTCCTCCCGCGCTTTGCTGGATACGACGTTCAACATCAGAGAATACCCACTGGCAGCACGGTTACGACGGGCGAGGAAATATCAGGCGAGAGGCCGCAATGGCAACCCGGGATGCTACGTTTTCCCTCCGAAATCCTGAGTCGGGCCAACGGTTTGGCCAATAGTTGGGCCTGTGGTTTCGCGGTGGTTATTGCTGGGCGTAGCCGAGCGCCGTGGCCGGCGCCGGAGCCCCAGGCGTCACGCTTGCTATCGCGGGGCCGCGCAGGCCCGGAACCGAGCCAGGGGCATCCGGCGTCCCGTTGATCATATTGGAAAGTCCGCTGAATCCGGCCTGGGCGATCTTCCGCAGCACGAGGTCGTCCGCGGCAGTCCAGGGATCCTTGCCGCCCTTGGCCGCGGTCGGTTCCTCGCCGGAGAGACGCAGCGCCCGCTGCTGGTTGGCGTCGTAGACGTCCCAGACCCAGGCGATCACGGTCTTGCCGCGCACGATTTGGGCGGAGAGGTAGCTGCGCACGCGATAGGCAGCCGTCCCTTCGCGGGAAACAACGGACAGGTTGCGCAGCTTCGATTCGCTGTCGAGCACGCCGACCATGCGATCGAACACCTGCGGCGGCGGCCCGTCGATGGATTCGAAGGCCACCGTCGCCCCGGAGCCGGCGCTCGGTGTTGCCATCGCATAGGAATTGGCGGGCGCGTTGCCACCGGCACAGCCGGCCAGCGCGGTCGCTGCTGCCAGCAGCATGGCCGCCAGCACGCGCGAGCCGGCACGGCGCAAGTTGGATGACGCTTCCCTCATTGAGGGCAGCGATATCGTTAAAATCGATTAAGGTCTAGGGCGGGCGCGAAACATCCCACTGTCATTCCGGGGCGATGCGCAGCATCGAACCCGGAATCTCGAGATTCCGGGTTCGGCTCTTCGAGCCGCCCCGGAATGACACGGGGTTTTTGTTGTGTTCACCCTTCCAGCGCGATCGCGTGAATGTGCCGGCCGTAATCCGGCTCCTTGCGGTGCACCGAGCGGCGATAGCTGAAGAAGCGTTCGTCGGCGTAGGTGTCGAGACCCAGGTCGTCGATCATCAGGATGCCGGCACCTTCGAGCCGCTTGCGGATGAAGCCGGCGAGATCGAACATCGCATGGCCCTCGCGTACAGATGGAATAAAGAACATCGCATTCTCCGCATCCGCCTCGATGAAGCGGGCGACGAACTCGTTGCCGACCTCGTAGCTCTCCTGTCGGATCAAGGGCCCGATCGCGGCGATGATGCCGCCGCGCGTGGCACCCAGCTTCTCCATCGCTGCAACAGTGGATTCCAGCACGCCGGTCAGTGCACCCTTCCAGCCGGCATGAGCGCCGCCGATGACGCGCGCGTTGGGATCGACGAACAGCACCGGGCCGCAATCGGCGGTGGAGACGCCGAGTGCGATGCCCGGGGTTTTGGTGACCAGCGCATCGCCCTTCGGCCGCGGCCCGCTCGGCCAGGGTGCGTCGGCGACGAGCACGTCGGGCGAATGGATCTGATGCAGGCTGATGAAGCGGTCGGCCGCGACGCCGACATGCTCGGCCATGCGGCGGCGGTTCTCGGCGACAAGGGCCTGATCGTCGTTGGAGCCGAGCCCGCCATTGAGCGCGGAATAGATGCCGCTGGAGACGCCGCCCTCGCGCGTGAAGAAGGAATGGCGCAGGCCGGGCACCGCCGACAGCAGTGACGAAGTCAGGGTCATCAATTGCCTCCGGCCTGTTCGAGATCGCTGAGGCCGGCAAGGCCCGTCAATCTTGGTTCGGAGATGCCGAGCACCTTGAACATCGAGCCCATGCCGCCGCGCCCGGTATCGGTCAGCCGCTTCAGCGCCACGGAAATGTCGGTCGCAACTTCAGGCGTCGCCTTCTGCATCAGCGCGGCCGCGCGGGTGTCGATGCCGACCCGTTTGAGGAAGTCGCTCTGCGTCACCGGCCCGTGCACGCGCGCGCCGACGTCCTCGGCTGCCCGCGCCAGCGCCTGGAAGTCGACATGGGCGGTGACGTCGGCCTGGCCAGGCGCCTTCAAGGGATCGGTGAAGGTGTGGCGGGCGATGGCCTGGAAGGTGTCGCCGGCATCGCTGCGCAAATGGCCGTAATCGATGATCAGCGCGGCGCCGTCCTGGTCGCGCACGCGAGAGGCAAGCTTCATGATCTCCGTATCGGGCCGCCATTCGAACACCGCGCCGACCGGCGCCGCCCGCACCAAAGGCGGCAGCAGCACGTCGAAGCGGGGCGTCGGCTCGGATGCCGCGCCGAACTGGAGCTTGCCGTTGGGGTCGATCTCGATCACGCGCTCATGCCAGCCGTCCTCGCGCTTCATCATCTGGTGGATCGGCAGCACGTCGAAATATTCGTTGGCGAGGATGACGCTGGGACCATCAGGCACGTCGTCGATGCTGTCGTGCCAGGTGATGCTGTTGCGCACGCCCGACAACGTCGCCTGTTGTCGCTCGCGCAGCACCGGATTGACCTCGACCAGATGAATGCTGAGCCCCTGATAGAGCGGCGGCAGCACGCGCAGCGCGCGCAGCGCGTCCGCCATCATGGTGCCGCGGCCGGGGCCGAGTTCGATCAGCCGCAGGAATGGCGGCGAGCCCATCTGCTTCCAGACCGAGGCGGTCCACAACCCCAGGAGCTCGCCGAACATCTGGCTGACTTCGGGCGAGGTGGTGAAGTCGCCCTCGCGCCCGAGGGGATCGCGCGAGACGTAATAGCCGTAGCGCGGATGCATCAGGCACGTCTCCATGTATCGCCAGACCGGCATGGGGCCTGAGGATTTGATCAGTGCCTTGATCTCGTTGAGCAGTGCCTGTTCGGTCACGAGCTGTTGTCTCGAAATGAATTAACGAATGGAGGTGGCGGGCTTGGGCGCACCGCGCCGGACAGCCATTACAATAAGTATGCTGCCGACGATAAGCATCGGGATCGACAACAGCATGCCCATGGTTAACCCGCCCCAGAGGAATCCGAGCTGGACGTCCGGCTCGCGGAAATGCTCGCCGATGATCCGGGTCAGGCCGTAGATCAGGATGAAGCTGCCGAGGATCATGCCCGGGCGCTTCAGCGCGCCGAGGCGGATCATGATCGCGAGCACGGTGAACAGCAGGATGCCCTCCATGCCGGCTTCGTAGAGCTGGCTCGGATGGCGTGGCAGGTGCGAGGGATCGTTGGGGAAGATCATCGCCCAGGGCAGGTTCGCATCGGCGGCGCGCCCCCATAATTCGCCGTTGATGAAATTGGCGATCCGGCCGAGCAGCAGCCCGATCGGGGCAACCGCGGTGGTGATGTCGCCAAGCGACAGGATCGAGATGCCATTGCGATAGGCAAACCACATCACCGCGACGACGCAGCCGAGGAAGCCGCCATGGAACGACATGCCGCCCTCCCACAGCCGGAAGATCGCGGCGGGATGATCGATGAAGAAGGGCAGGTTGTAGAACAGCACGTAGCCGGTGCGGCCGCCCAGGATGATGCCGAGCGTAACCCAGAGGATGAAGTCGTCGATCTGCAGCAGCGACATCGGCGCAGGGCCGCCCCACAGCCGCTCGTTCTTCAGCAGAGAGCGCGCATAGAGCCAGCCGATGACGATGCCGCCGATATAGGCCAGCGCATACCAGCGGATCGCGAACGGCCCGATCTCGAGGGCGATCGGGTTGAATTTGGGGAAGTCGATCAGCAGGAAAAGCATCAGGCCTTCTAGATTTAAACGAGATTACGGCGATAGAGCGCCAGCAGCCGCTCCCAATGCCGTTCGGCAGCGTCGCGGTCATAGACCGGGCGCTTGGGGAAGGCGAAGCCGTGATGGGTGCCGGGATAGATCTCGACCTCGGCCTTCGCGCCCTTCATGCCCTGCTTGACCTGCTCGATGATCTCGGTCGGCGCGTAGATGTCGGTCTCGGCGCAGGCGAAATAGAGCTCGGCCTTGGTCTTGCCGGCCGCCAGATGCGGGCTGTCGGCCTGGTCGGTCGCAAGCTGCGTGCCGTAGACCGAGGCGGCGGCCTTGACGCTTTCAGGGAAATGCGTGGCGGCGTTCACGGCGTAGCGGCCGCTCATGCAGTAGCCGACGGTGCCGACGATTTTGGTGTTCGCGGCCGTCTGGCCTTCGGCGTAAGTGAGCAGCGCACGCGTGTCGTCCATGATCAGGGGAATGGTCAACGAGCTCATCAGCGCAAACATGCGCTTGCGCTCCGGTGCGTTCGGATCGGCCGGCAGCGCGCCGAGCTCCATCACGCCGGAGCGGTAATAGAGGTTCGGCAGCATCACGTAATAGCCCGAGGTCGCAAGGCGCCGCGCCATGTCGCGCAGCTCTTCGCGGATCGCCGGCGCGTCCATGTAGAACAGGATGACCGGGAACGGTCCACCGCGCTCGGGATGGACGATGAAGGTCGCGGTGTGGCCGTCCTTGGTGGGAATAGCGATCTGCTGCTCGATCATGTCGTTCCGCCTTGTGATTCCCTGACATGCAGGGACGTTGAATACGATTGCAAGGAAACCGGGGCATGACAAGGATACCGCGGCGCGGCCCTTGAACCCGTCACCGCAGATTGCCATTGTCTTTTGGTGCGTTCGCGCAAAGTTTATCGGGGCCGCCAACCGATCAGGAGACCGACATGACCCAGACCACCAACCGGTTTTTCGACGAGATCGGCCGCATGATGAACGATGCCGCCGGTGCGGCCCAGGGCGTCAAGCGCGAGTTCGACACTGTCATGCGCAACCAGGCCGAAAAATTCCTGCGCGACATGGACCTGGTCAAGCGCGAGGAGTTCGAAGCGGTCAAGGACATGGCCCGCCTGGCCCGCGAGGAGAACGAAGCCCTGAAGGCGCGCATCGCGGCGCTGGAGGCCAAGCTCGGCGGGTAGCGCCGCTTGCCGTCATTCCGGGGCGATGCGCGTCGCATCGAACCCGGAATCTCGAGATTCCGGGTTCGGTCGCTGCCGCGACCGCCCCGGAATGACGGCAGATTCGGGTGAGCCCGCCCGCCCATTCTCCTTGTCATTTCCGCATCTTCCGGGTAAAAGCCCGCCACGTTCACGGCCCCCGCACCCCTGGAGGCTTGCTGTGGACCATGCCATGGGCCGCGCTGCGGCCCATTAACTTTTGCAAAAACAAGGACTTAGACTATGGCGACGACCGTCAAGGAATTGAAGGCGACCGCACGTCCGAAGAGCGGCAAGGGGGCCGCCCGGGCTGAGCGTCGCGCCGGGCGCGTGCCCGGAGTGATCTATGGCAACAACCAGCCCCCGCTGACGATCTCGATTGCAGATCGTGAACTGCGCCAGCGCATCCTCGCCGGCCGGTTCCTGACCACGCTGGTCGACATCGAGCTCGAGGGCAAGAAGCACCGCGTGATTCCGCGCGACTACCACCTCGATCCGGTCAAGGACTTCCCGATCCATGTCGACTTCATGCGGCTCGGCGAAGGCGCCACCATCCGCATCAGCGTGCCCCTGCACATCGTGAAGGCGGAAACCTCCCCGGGCGTGAAGCGCGGCGGCACCGTCAACATTGTCGCCCACGCCATCGATCTCGAGTGCTCGGTCGAGAACATCCCGCAGTTCCTCGAGGCCGACGTCGGCACGCTCGAAATCGGCTACTCGCTGCATTTGTCGGACATCAAGCTTCCGGCCGGCGTGAAGGCGCTGACCCGCGAGGACGCGACCCTCGTCACCATCGTGCCGCCGTCCGGCTACGCCGAAGAGCAGAAGGCCGCGGCTGCGGCGGCTGCTGGTGGCGCGGCTCCGGCTGCGGGCGCTGCTGCTCCGGCGGCTGGCGCGGCTCCGGCTGCGGGTGCTGCTGCTCCGGCTGCTGCTGCCAAGGCTCCGGCCGGCGGCGACAAGAAGAAGTAATCCTTCAGACGAGCTGGTGCGCGGTCTTCGATCGCGTGCCGGCTGAGGGGCGCGCCGCGTCATGCGACTCTTTGTTGGGCTCGGCAATCCCGGCGCGAAATTCGCACGTAACCGGCACAATATCGGCTTCATGGCCGTCGACGAGATTGCGCGGCGTCATGGTTTTTCACCATGGCGCCGTCGTTTTCAGGGCGAGACGTCGGAAGGCACGCTCGGACCTGAGCGCGTCATCCTGCTCAAGCCCACGACCTACATGAACGAGTCCGGCCGCAGCGTTCAGGAAGCGGCGAGCTTCTTCAAGATCGCGCCTGCTGATACCACGGTGTTTCACGACGAGCTCGAACTGCCGCCGGGCAAGGTGCGGGTGAAGATCGGCGGCGGCATCGCCGGCCACAACGGCCTGCGCTCGATCTCGGCGCATATCGGCAACGAGTATCGCCGTGTCAGGCTCGGCATCGGTCATCCCGGCGTCAAGGAGCTGGTGCACGGCCACGTGCTGTCGGACTTCGCCAAGGCCGACAATGAGTGGGTGACGACGCTCTGCGAGGCGGTGGCCGAGCACGCCGCACTGATCGCCAAGGGCACTGACGCGACCTTCGCCAACCGGGTGCATCTGGCGATGCAGGCGAAGGGATTTTTGACCAAGGACGAGAACGGCAAGGAATAGACCACCTTCTCCGTCATGCCCGGGCTTGTCCCGGGCATCCACGTTCTTGGTGCAGCAAGTCAAAGTCGTGGATGGCCGGGTCAAGCCCGGCCATGACGAATACGGATAGAGGACGACTATGGGATTCAAATGCGGAATCGTCGGATTGCCCAATGTCGGCAAGTCGACCTTGTTCAACGCGCTGACCGAGACGGCCGCGGCGCAAGCTGCGAACTATCCGTTCTGCACCATCGAGCCTAATGTCGGCGAGGTCGCCGTGCCGGATCCGCGGCTCGACAAGCTGGCGGCGATCGCCAAGTCGGGCCAGATCATTCCGACCCGGCTGACCTTCGTCGATATCGCGGGCCTCGTGCGCGGCGCGTCCAAGGGTGAAGGCCTCGGCAACCAGTTCCTCGCCAATATCCGCGAGGTCGACGCCATCGTGCATGTCGTGCGCTGCTTCGAGGATTCCGACATCACCCATGTCGAGGGCAAGATCGCACCGCTTGCCGATATCGAGACCATCGAGACCGAGCTGATGCTCGCCGACCTCGACAGCCTCGAGAAGCGCGTCGACAATCTGACCAAGAAAGCCAAGGGCAACGACAAGGACGCCAAGGAGCAGCTCGACCTCGTCAACCGCACGCTGGTGCTGCTGCGCGAGGGCAAGCCCGCGCGCCTCGTCGAGCGCAAGGCCGAAGAGGAGCGGGCGTTCTCGATGCTCGGCCTCTTGTCGTCAAAGCCGGTCCTCTATGTCTGCAACGTCGAGGAAGGCTCGGCGGCCACCGGCAACGCCTTCTCCAAGGCGGTCGAGGAGCAGGCCGCCAAGGAGGGCGCGGTTGCCGTCGTCATCTCGGCAAAGATCGAATCCGAGATCGCGACGATCTCGCGTGAGGAGCGTGCAGACTTCCTGGAGACGCTGGGTCTCGAAGAAGCAGGTCTGGATCGTCTGATCCGCGCCGGCTACAAGCTGCTCGAGCTCATCACCTATTTCACGGTGGGCCCGAAGGAAGCACGCGCCTGGACCATCCATCGCGGCACCAAGGCGCCGGGCGCGGCCGGCGTGATCCACACCGATTTCGAAAAGGGCTTCATCCGCGCCGAGACGATTGCCTATGACGACTACGTCGCGCTCGGCGGCGAAGCCGGCGCCCGCGATGCCGGCAAGCTTCGCCTCGAAGGCAAGGAATACGTCGTCGCCGACGGCGACGTGATGCATTTCAGGTTTAATACGTAAGGGCTCGCTGTCATTCCGGGGCGCGCCTCTTGGCGCGAGCTATGGTGCGCAATTGCGCACCTGAGAATCCATTTCACGATCCACTCTGACGCTCGATGGATTCCGGGTTCGCGCTACGCGCGCCCCGGAATGACGAACCTCGCTGCACCGCGCCGCGCTGATGACGCGCAGAGCCCGCGTCCGTGCCTATTCGTCGTCGCGGAACTGCCTGACGACCGCCGCGGGGTTTCCGGCGACGACCACGCGGGGTGGGACGTCCTCGCGCACCACCGCTCCGGCGCCCACGACCGAGTGGTCGCCGATCGTCACTCCCTTGAGCACGATCGAGCGCGCGCCCACCCAGACATTGTCCCCGATGTGCACCGGCGCGACGGCCCGAGCAACCGCAGGCTCGTGCCGAAGCCGCGGGGGAAGGTTGTGAAAGTCCGTGTCGACGATGTCGCAGTCGCTGATCAGGCAGGACGACCCGATATCGACCTTCTGCGCGCAGCCGATCCAGCAGCCATTGAGCAAGGTGTCCTTGCCGACCGTCACCTGGCCATGGCCGGTGATGAGCACGCGCTTGCCGATCCGGCAGTTCGCACCGATCGACACCCGGACGCCCCGACCGAGCACCAGCCGCCCCTTGAACACGATCCCGGGTCCGAGCTGGAGCCGGCGCCCGTACCGCACCGTCAGCCAGGCGCGCAGACAGGCGAAGAACAGGAGCGCACCGGCCCGCAGCACCGGGTTCTCGATCTTGCCCACCAATCCGCTCCTGACCCTTGTGGCGTCCCGCGCCTTTCATGCGGTGCCGAGCCTGTCATCCGCGCGTAAATACGCGGTGAAGAACGAGGTCCCGCCTCATCGGTGCAGCAGGGTGGGCAAAGCGACTTGTCCGCCGTAGCTCGAAGGGCGAAGGCGGAAGCGTGCCCACCGCCTCTCTCAATCGCGGAATGCTGGTGGGCACGGCGCGTTGCGCCTTTGCCCACCCTACGGCAGCTGCGCCCGCCTCATCGCATCCCGCCGCCCTGATCCCTGATGGCGCCGAGATGCTCGTTGATGCGGAACACGATCAGGATCAGTTCCGCGGCGATGCGCGAGAACACCACGCCGACGACCACGCCTGCGATCGATTCCAGCACGACCAGGAAACCGGCGAACGGGCTGATCGCCATCGCGGTGAGACCGGCGAAGATTCCGGAGAGTCCGAACAGGCAGATCACGCCGATCACCAGCCAGTAGAAGGTCTTGATGATCGTCGGCGTGATGAAGCGGTCCCACTGAAACAGATCGCTGAATGAAAACATCTCTCTCCCCCGGGCAAATCGCGCTCCCGGCCGTGCCGTCAGGACAATGAGGCGAGCCGACTCGCCGAATGTAGCACGAGCCATGCGGGCCGGCGGGTTGAGATTGCCGCAAAGTGCGGCCACAATCTGTCCTTCCCGCAAAGCTTTTCCAAGATGACCCTGACCTTCGAAGATTTCCCGCCAGGCCGCTATGGAACGTTCGGCCCGCGCCATGTCACCCGCGACGAGATTTTGGCGTTTGCCGCCGAGTTCGATCCGCAGCCGATGCATCTGGATGAAGAGGCCGCCAGCAAAAGCATGCTGCGCGGCCTGTCGGGCTCGGGCTGGCATCTCTGCTCCTTGATGATGCGGATGATGGCCGACGGTTTCATCACCCGCGCCGCCTCGCTCGGGTCTCCGGGGGTCGACGAGGTGCGTTGGCTCTCGCCGCTCAGGCCGGGTGACGATCTCACGCTCGACGTCGATGTCGTTGAAGCGCGCACCTCGAAGAGCCGGCCGAACCTCGGCATCGTCAAGTTCAAATGCACCGCGCGTAACGCCAAAGGCGAAGCGCTGTGCGAGATGACCTCGCCGATCCTGATCGAGCGACGCGCGGCAGCGGCCTGATGCGGTTCTTCGAACAGATCGAGATCGGGCAGCGCCGCGAACTCGGCAGCTACAGCTTCACCGCCGAATCCATCAAGGCTTTCGCCGCCAAGTTCGATCCGCAGCGCTTTCACCTCGACGAGGAGGAAGGCAAGAATTCGCTGTTCGGCGGGCTTGCTGCATCCGGCTGGCATGTCGGCTCGGCCTGCATGAGCTTGGTGGTCGCCGACGGCCAACGTCTGGCGCGTGAGGCAGCTTCACGCGGCGAGGAGGTTGCCGTCTGGGGGCCGTCGCCGGGCTTTCGCGATCTGCGCTGGATCAGGCCGGTGCTCGCCGGCGATATCATCTCTTACGCCAGCGTCGTCATCGACAAGCGAAGCTCCGCCTCGCGTCCCGGCTGGGGCATCCTGACCGCCCGCACCACCGGCACCAACCAGCGCGGCGAGGAGGTCTATTCCATCACCGCCAGCGCCTTCGTGCCGATGCGGAAAAGCGCTTAGACCAGTTCCAGGATGAACAGCCAAAACAGCGCGCGAGTGTTGCCCGCGCGCTATGGACGCGTTTCAGGGTGACTGCCATAAGCCTCCCGAGATGGCCCGGGAGCCTGCGAAGCAGCAACCGGAACCATCGAGTTGCTAACCAATTATGAACCTGTCGCTGTCTATTTGAACGAACTGGGCAGAGGACAGGGAACGAGAACGATGGCAGACCGCGGCGCACTGAAATTGGTCGGATTTATCTTCGCTACCGCGACGCTGGCCGTGATGCTGGTGGCCGGCATGGTGGTGAAGGGCTACGCCGACGGCGCCTACACCCTGGAAGCCTCGACGGTCGACGCAAGCCGTTAAGAGACTGTTTACGTTCCGGGCAAGCGGCCTCCGGCCTCAGCGGCTATAGACGAACGCCAAAATTGCGATCGCAACCGCCAGTAGCCCGACAAAGCGCAGCATGATGGTCCCGAACTGGCTCGGCGCGGGCCGCAGCGGTATCGGGTCCGTGGTATCGGGCCGAATGCTTTCCATCTGAGATGTCCCCGAGGCCCGGCCGTCAGCGGCACGGGTGCTTGGCATTGGTCGCCGGGAGTAGGCGGTGGGTTCAAACCGGCGCATTCGCCGCCTTCGCGGCCACACCCAGCGCTGTCATGCCCCGCGAAGGCGGGGCATCCAGTACGCCGCGGCGCCTCGGCTCAACCAAAAGCGTCTCTGGAATACTGGATCACCCGCCTTCGCGGGTGATGACACCTGTCTTGGAGAGACAGCGTGAGCCCCTCACGTGCCAAAATCAAAACCGCCGCGTTCCTTTCGGAACGCGGCGGCTGGTGATGCTTCGTCCGTCCGATCAGCTATTGCGCAGGCCGTCGGCGGCGCGCTTCCACTGGGCGACGTTGTCGGCGATCATGCGGGTCGACTTCATCGCGGCCTGGCTGAGTTGGGCGTAGCCCGAGATCTCGCGCTGGACGCGCTGGCCTTCGGCATGAAGCAGGTCGCGCAGGCTCTCGAGCTCGGAGATCAGATTCTCGATCTCGGCGAGCGAGGTGCCGGCGACGCGCTGGATCAGCGAGTTGACGTTGGTCACGGTGGCTTCCGCGCTCGGATCGAGCGGCGGCGAGTCCGTGGTTGCGGCGGCGGCCGGCCGGCGCAGATAGGCGATGTCGTTGCGGACGAAATCGCGGATACCGGCCTCGACTTCGGTCACGGCGGCGAGATCGCTGTCGACCGTCTCGGTCTCGGTGGTCTCGGTCTTTTCCGGACGCATGGCGTTCATCGTTATTCCCCTGTTCGCGTTGAGCGCAGCGCGAGTGTCCCCCGCACGACGATGTGTGTCAGGCCGATGCATCTGTGCGCCGGATTTTGACCGCAACAGGGCCGAGATGCGGCAAGGGCGGACCATTCGGGGGCTTTGCCGTGGCGTACGGTTAGGGAAGTCTGAACAAGGCTCACCAGCTCTTCTTGAAGCCGGCCGTCACGCTCTTGTTGATCGCGCCTTGAGAGGTTTCGCCGACCGAGCCGGAGACGGTAACGTTGTCGAACAGCTTCTGCTCGGCGCCGACCTTGCGCAGCCATTTGTCGTCGGTGGTCGACAGGGTCTGCCCCGCCGAGATGCTGGTGCCGGTGTCGGTGATCGTGACCTTGGCGGACTGGTCGGTCTCGTAATTGCGGCTGACGTGGCCGCCGACGCCGGGCAGCGCCGTGGTGCCCTGCTGGTTGACGCTGTAGCCGTTCTGCAGCGTCAGCGAGGTGTCGCCCGACAGCGGCATTGATTTGGTCAGCGACGCCCCGAGCTTGCTCTGTTCGCTGCCTGGATCGACGCGGGCTTCGACCGCAGTCTTGTCCCAGATCGCGCCTGCGCCCGGCGCGGTCGCGGCGGCCCAGGCGCTGCCGGAGGATTGCGGCAGGTTGCCGCCATTTTCGGCCTTCAGCGCCAGCAGCTCCGACATCGTGGTCGGCTCTTTCGTCACCGTCATGTCGGCGCCGATGCGGGTGTCCCAGAACGGGGACACCGACTGCTTGACCTTCACGCCCGAGGAGCCGTTGGCATTGGCGCTGGACGACCAGTCCATCCCGTCCTTGGCGGCGGCTTGCGCGCGCTTCTTGGCGGCGACGAGGTCGTCGAGCGTACCCGCGTCGATGGCGAGCTGGCTCCAGTCGAGCTTGTCGACGTCGATGCCTTTGAGCACGTCGGGGGCGTTGACGCTGGGGGCCTCGGCGACCTCGGCCTCGTCGTCGTCAGCCGTGGTCGCGGCGGGAGGCGGGGAGAAGGGCGGAATGATCTGCGCTGCAGCCGTCAGCACCGAACCCAAAATGAACGCGGCCGCCAGCGGCAGCCTGGTCCAGCCGAAACCTGTCGTGAATTCCATTGCCTTGCCCGCGAGCCCAGTTCGCGCGGAAAATGCGGAACTATCGTTGCGAAATTGTGGCGCCCAAAATGACGAACCAACGGGCCGCGCGCAAATGGCGCGCCCGGTGACGAGCATCTCCATGACGGCGTCCGGCGGGGCTGGAGGCCAGGACGAATCATGGGAGCATCAATCGACCGGTCCCGAACTCTCGGAGCCCGTTGGTGTCCCGTCAGCCGACGCTGGTCATCTTTGGCAGATGAATGGAGCGGCCGAGTGCCTGTTCGACCAGATCGAAAGTGTCGACCAGCACACGCAGGCTGATCAGCCTATCGGCCCTGAACTGCGCGAACTGCGCCACGCGCAGGCTGATCGGCTTGTCGGAATCCAGCGCCGTCAGCGAGTAGCGCAGCATCGAGGAGGCGGAATCGATGCCCAGCATGATGCTCTCGCGCTCGAAGCGGCGGACGCGGAAATTGTCGGCGAGCTGGCGGATGACCCGGAGCACGGCCGCCTTGCCCTGGCGCGCGCCCAGGAACGGAAACATGTCGATCGGGCCGTAGATCGCCCATTCGACGTCGTCGTCGATCAGGGCCTCGACATCCTCGAAATGCCGGTCGTTGATCGCACGGTGCAACGCGCGCGAGAAACGCCAGAGGCTGTGCTCTGTCATTTGGGGCGTCCTGCAATTGAAGCGTAAAAACGGAAAACAACCCCATGCACAGTAAGGTGCCGAGGGCTGCTGAATTCATTTGTATGCGAACAAATACGGGATTTCTGGAAAAACTCAAATCACGTTTTTGCAAGGCACAAGTGAGCGCAAAGTGTGAGATTTACAACAGGACCCCGTAATCTTACCGGGTCCGCGAAGCGGGGGAGGTTCAACGGGCCGTTGGAGATGCGCGAGTGCCCGCGCGGCACAACCAGGGTCGTCCTGGCCTTCGCCAGGACGACCCCGGGGAGACACCTGCTCCGCCTCCACTCCCGCCCCCACGATCAACGGCCCGACGTCTCTCACCATGTGGCGAGCACGGGAACTCGGCCGGCTCGCCGTCGTTGAGACGCTGGCACCGCAGGAGACATCGATGAAATCCCCGCTTCTCACCGTCACCGTCGCGCTTCTCATGCTCGGCGCAATCTCCGCCGCCAACGCCAAGGGCTGCATCAAGGGCGCCATCGTCGGCGGCGTTGCCGGCCATTATGCCGGCCATCACGGCATGCTCGGCGCCGCCGCCGGCTGCCTCTACGGCCGCCATCGCGCCAACGAGCAGGACAGGCAGCAGCAACAACAGAGCCAGGCGAACGGGCAGGGCAAGCTGTAGTCTACTTCGTCATTCCGGGGCGCGGCGAAGCCGCGAGCCCGGAATCCATCATGCGGCAGTTCCGATAGTTGAATGGGGCGTGAGTCACCTCACATCCCGGCCCTCACCCTGTGGCTAAGGTCATCCCCATGTCATCAGGGAGACGTGCCATGGCCGCTATCGCCACCGCGAGAAAGTCCCGCCCGCGCAACGCGCTCGAAGGCCTTGCGCTGACCGCGCTGCTGCAGAGCTTTCCGACCTTCGCGGCGGCCGCGCTGCTGCTCAAGCTGTGCGGCAACCACGACCTCGTCGGCGACCCCGGCGTCGCCATCTTTGTCGCAATCGCCTCGCTGCTTCACGCGATGCTGGCCGTGACGCTCGGCCCGAACGTCCCGGCGCTGTTCAAGACGCTCTACGAACCGGCATTCTTCGATGGCAGTCTGTCGCTTTCCGACAAGATCACGGAATGGCGCACCCACCCGGTCGCCTCGCTGCAACTGGTCGCGATCGTGCTGCTGCTGTCGGTGATGGCTGTGGTGACGGCGAGTGTGGGGTGAGGGCGTTGACCGTCCTCACATCCGACAACCTACCTTTTCTTCCACCCACCCCGTCGTCCCGGCATTCCACCCGTCGATTTCGGCGCAGGCCCGAACTCCGGTCCTGATTGCCTTGAATCCGTCGGCTGGATGATCCGGCTCGTGCTGCCGAACGGCTTTGCCGGCAGGCTTGGGCTGGCGCGGTAGGGCAGCGATTCCGGGCCGTGCATCTCGTCGAGATGCGGCTTGTGCACCCTCGAGCCGCTGCCGCTGCCGCTTGCCTTCAGCGCGGAGCTCACGGTCTTCTTCTTCATCGCGCTGACCGGCAAATTGGCGGCATCGCCGTATTTCCTGGTGCCGGCGTAGGCGCCCGCCTTGCCCGCGACGGTGCGCTGCTTGGCGGTGGGATCGTCGACCACGGCGAGCTCGGTGGCGCGCAGGCGCTTGACCTCGTCGCGCAGGCGCGCGGCTTCCTCGAAGTTCAGATCGGCGGCGGCTTCGCGCATCCGCGTCTCGAGGTCGGCGAGCACGGCTTCAAAATTGTGTCCGATCGAGATGACGTCGTCGGTCATGTCGTGACCGCCGACCTCGACCAGCACGTGGTCGCGCTCGTAGACCGAGTTGAGGATGTCGCCGATGTGCTTCTTCACGCTTTCAGGCGTAATGCCGTTGGCTGTGTTGTACTCGACCTGTTTTTCGCGGCGCCGGTTGGTCTCGGCGATGGCACGCTCCATCGAGCCGGTCATCTGGTCGGCATAGAGGATCACCTTGCCATCGACGTTGCGTGCGGCACGGCCGATGGTCTGGATCAAGGACGTTTCACTGCGCAGAAAGCCTTCCTTGTCGGCATCGAGAATGGCGACCAGCGCGCATTCGGGGATGTCGAGGCCTTCGCGCAACAGGTTGATGCCGACCAGCGCGTCGAACGCACCCAAGCGCAGATCCCTGATGATCTCGATGCGCTCGATGGTGTCGATGTCGCTGTGCATGTAGCGGACGCGGATGCCCTGCTCATGCAGATATTCGGTGAGGTCCTCCGCCATGCGCTTCGTCAGCACCGTGATCAGCGAGCGATAGCCGGCCTGCGCGGTCGCGCGCACCTCGCCGACGAGATCGTCGACCTGGGTGCGGGCCGGGCGGATATCGACCGGCGGATCGATCAGGCCGGTCGGCCTGATCACCTGCTCGACGAACACGCCACCGCTTTCGTTCAGCTCCCAGCTGCTCGGCGTCGCCGACACCGCGATGGTCTGCGGCCGCATCATGTCCCACTCCTCGAAGCGAAGGGGGCGGTTGTCCATGCAGGAGGGCAGGCGAAAGCCGTATTCGGCCAGCGTCGCCTTGCGGCGGAAGTCGCCGCGAAACATGGCGCCGATCTGCGGGATGGTGACATGGCTTTCGTCGGCGAAGATCAGCGCGTTGTCGGGCACGTATTCGAACAGGGTCGGCGGCGGCTCGCCGGGTCGGCGCCCGGTGAGATAGCGCGAATAGTTCTCGATGCCGGCGCAGCTTCCGGTCGCTTCCATCATCTCGAGGTCGAAGGTGGTGCGCTGCTCCAGCCGCTGTGCTTCCAGGAGGCGGCCCTGATTGTTGAGCTGGTCGAGCCGCTGCTTCAGTTCCGACTTGATCGACTTGATCGCTTGCACCAGCGTCGGACGCGGCGTCACATAGTGCGAATTGGCGTACATCTTGATGAATTCGAGCTCGTCCTGCTTGTGGCCGGTGAGCGGATCGAACTCCTCGATGCTCTCGATGGTGTCGCCGAACAAATTCACGCGCCAGGCGCGGTCTTCATAGTGCGCCGGGAAGATGTCGATGACGTCGCCGCGCACCCGGAAAGTGCCGCGGGTGAAATCGGCCTGGGTGCGCTTGTACTGGAGCGCGACGAGGTCGGCGATCAGCTGGCGCTGGTCGATGCGCTCGCCTTTCTTCAGCGCGAACGTCATCGCGGTGTAGGTCTCGACCGAGCCGATACCGTAGATGCAGGACACCGAGGCGACGATGATGACGTCGTCGCGTTCGAGCAGGGCGCGCGTCGCCGAGTGGCGCATGCGGTCGATCTGCTCGTTGATCGACGAGTCCTTTTCTATGTAGGTGTCCGTGCGCGGGACATAGGCTTCCGGCTGGTAGTAGTCGTAATAGGAGACGAAGTACTCGACCGCGTTGTCGGGGAAAAAGTTCTTGAACTCGCCGTAGAGCTGGGCGGCCAGCGTCTTGTTCGGGGCCAGGATCAGCGCCGGGCGCTGCGTCGCCTCGATCACCTTGGCCATGGTGTAGGTCTTGCCGGAGCCGGTGACGCCGAGCAGCACCTGCGAACGGTCGTTGCGCTCGATGCCCTCGACCAGCTCCTTGATCGCGGTCGGCTGGTCGCCGCGCGGCTGGTATTCCGACTTGATCTCGAAGCGGACGCCGCCTTCGGACTTCTCCGGGCGCGGCGGCCGGTGCGGCGTCCACACCCTCATGGAGCCGTCGTCCTTGCGGAACTCCGGCCGCCCCTCGCGGATCAGCGATTCCAGCGCGTCGGCAGTCGCCTTGACGCCGAGCGCCTCCATCTTGCTGCGCGGCGGACGCGCCAGCGCCTCGGCATCGTCCTCCTCGGTGGGAAGACCGAGCTGTCGCGCCAGTTCCGGATCGAGCGTCGGGATCGTGGCCACGGTTCCGTAATTGGCCTGCGGCGCTTCTTCCAGTCCGGCCGGCCGGTCGGCCGGAAAATCCTTCGGCGTCGAGGCGCGCGCGCGATGCGCGGCAGCCTCGCCGCCGGCGCGGCGGTCGCGCGAATTGTCGGGTGGCGGCTGCAGCCCGGTGCCCGATCCAAGCCCCGCATCGCCGCGATTGATCGCAGGATTCAGCAGTTCGGCCAGCGCCGGCCCGATCGGCTGCACATCAGGCCGATGTGCCTTCGAATTCGGAGCCTTGGTTTTAGGGGATTTCGGAGGAGCAGGTTTCTTCGCCATGAGGCGAATATGGGACGACTCCGCCCTCCAGAAAAGGGCGAAGCTACGTCCCGGAGCAGGCTGCTGACAGCAGGTTGGCAGCAGCGCCGGATTACGCCGCCGGCAGCGGCCCGTCGCCGTCCACGACCGTCAGGCGCGGCTCGAGGATATCGAGATGGATTCCGCCGCAATCGGTGCAGCGCATGGTCCAGTACTCGCAGCCGGCGCGGCCGCCGATCACGCGGAGCACCGCGAGATCGCCGTCGCATTCCGGGCAGATCGACAGCACCTGGCGCGAATAAATTCGCGGCCGCCCACCGTCGTCGATTTCGATCACTGACATGGTCAGGTGTTCCCCTGCTTTGCCGCGATGTCCTTCAGTCCTGTTGTCGTGCCGCCGGCCTATTCATCGCTGTCGCCGGCGTGCCGGCGGAAGCGGTCGATGTGATGCTTGGCGTCGGCGATCGCAGCGTCGGGATCCGGCCAGGCGAAGCCGACTTCCATGGTCGGAAACAGCACGCCGTCGATGGCAAGCGGGCTCAAATCGGCGCGCCGGATACGGGCGTGCCACAGTCCCTTGCCAGCTTCGAAGGATTCGATGTCAAAGCCGTCGTAGAGGGTCGTCATTGGAAGTCCCCAAATGCTCAGATGGAGGGTTAGAGGACCACGTTTGCGGATTTCGATATGTGAAGCTGTTCACAAGAGGCCGGCTTTTTCAGCTGAACGATTGGTCGTCAGTTCCGCGCGGCGCGCCCCGACCGCCGCGGCCGGGCCGCCGGTTCCGCCGCCGCCCGCATGATCCAGCGGCGGAACGCGGTAAAATCGCGCTGCTCGGTCTGGAAGCTGCGGTAGATCAGGTACCAGCGCATGCCCTTGGGCACCGAGAGGTCGAACGGCGCCACCAGGCGTCCGGCGGCGAGGTCGTCGTCGATATAGGGCCGGATGCCCATGGCGACGCCGAGGCCGTCGACAGCGGCTTGCAGCGCCTGGCCGTAGAACTGGAACTCCGGCCCGCGCGCGTTGATGCGGGTGAGGTTCGCCGCCTTCAGCCAGATCGGCCAGTCCTCCGGCGAATGGGTGACCCGGATCAGACCGGGCCCTTTGAGGTCCGCCGGCCGCTTCAGGCCGCTGGCGAGGCGGGGCACGCAGACCGGCGTCAAATCGCCCGCGAACAGGGGCTCGGCGACGAGGCCCGGCCAGTCGCCGGTGCCGAGCTTGATGCCGCAGCTCCAGTCCTCGCCGAACGGCACCTCGGCGCCGCCGGTGGTGAAGCGCACCTCGATGTCGGGCTCTTCGCTGCGAAACTCCGACAGCCGCGGGATCAGCCAGCGCATCGCAAAGGTGTGGCCGACACCGATGGTGAGCACGCGCACGCTCGCAGGCGCCGTCACCTGCGCGGTGAGGCTGGCGAGCGCATCGAAGATCGGCGTCAGCCCGCTCTGATAGGCGCGGCCCGCCTGCGTCAGCACCAGCCTGTTGGCCTTGCGTTCGAACAGCGCGACGCCGAGCCGCTCTTCCAACAGATGCACCATGCGGCTGACGGCGGCCGCCGAGACGTTCAGCTCGATCCCGGCCGCGGCAAAGCTGCCGGTCCGCGCCGCCGCCTCGAATGCCTTGATGCCGTTGAGAAAGAGCAGCCGCCGCAAGGGACCCTCAGGAAAGCTGATGCCAGGCCAAGATAACTCAGTTTGCGCAGCCGCGGCAAGCGAGGCACCTTCACCTTGCCCCCCGCGTGCGGGGAGAGAAGCGTGGCGAGGGGGAATGGGCAGTCCGCGTCCCTCGCTTTCGCCGACCCACCACAGGAGAATCCCCACGTGACGCCCATCATGATCGCTGCCCTTGGATTGCTGATGGTGGCCACCGCGTTCCTGTCGGGGCTGTTCGGCATGGCGGGCGGGCTGATCCTGATCGGCGTGCTGCTGGCCCTGATGCCACTGCCGACCGCCATGGTGCTGCATGCGATCACGCAGATGGCCTCGAATGGCTGGCGCGCGTTCCTGTGGCGGGCGCATATCCGCTGGCGGCCGGTTGCAAACTACATGGTCGGCGCTGCCATCGCGCTCGGGGCATGGTCGCTCACGCGCTACGTGCCGGACAAGCCGACGGCGCTTTTGCTGCTCGGCGCCACGCCGTTCATGGCGCGGCTGTTGCCTGCGAATATCAAGCCCGATCCGGATCAGCTCTGGCAGGGCACGGTCTATGGCTCGATCTGCATGGGCTTGATGCTGATGACCGGGGTCTCCGGTCCGCTGCTCGACACCTTCTTCCTCGGCGGCAATTTCGGCCGGCGCGAGAAGGTGGCGACGAAGGCGATGTGCCAGCTCGTCAGCCATTTCACCAAGCTGATCTATTTCGGCGGCATCATCGACCAGGCCGCCTCGCTCGATCCGGTTCTGGCCGGCGTCGCAATCCTCGCCTCGATGCTCGGCACCACGCTGGCGCGGCGCATTCTCGAAGCCATGACCGACCAGCAATTCATCGCCTGGTCGAACAAGCTGATCACCACCATCGCCTGCTATTACATCGCCTATGGCGGCTGGCTCTTGGTTCGCACGCCGGTATTGGCCGCCTTCGACAAGGGAGGTTTGCAATGAGCTGTGAGGCCGACCCGCTGGTGCTGGATTTCGTCGAATGGATCGCCCGCGAGCCGCGCGCCTATGCCGAGGTGATCTCGACCTGGAAAACCTCGTGCCCGCGCCTCACCATCTGGGAGGACGCCGCCGACCGCGGCTTCGTCGCGCGCGAGACAGTGCCAGGCCTCGGGCTCGTCATTGCCGTGACGGAAGACGGGGAAAAGCTTTTGCGCGCCAACGGGCGGTAGTTGGCAGAGCGCTTCTGTCCGCACATCGTCATTGCGAGCGTCAGCGAAGCAATCCAGAATGCCTCCGCGGAAGCAGTCTGGATTGCTTCGTCGCAAGAGCTCCTCGCAATGACGGAGCCTGTGGAGACCCTGCATGTCGCTCAAGCTCTACGAACTCGTCGGCACCGATGCCTCGCGTCCCTTCAGCCCGTATTGCTGGCGCACGCGGATGGCGCTGGCCCATAAGGGGCTGACGGCGCAATCGCTGCCCTGGCGCTTCACCGAGAAGAGCGCGATCGCGCCGCACGGCTCGGAGAAGGTTCCGGTGCTGCTGCATCACGACAGGCCCGTGGTCGATTCCTGGGCGATCGCTGGATATCTCGAAGACAATTTTCCCGATCGTCCCTCGCTGTTCGGCGGCGAGGGCGGCCGCGCCATGGCGCGCATGATCAATGCGTGGGGCGACATCGCCATTGTCGGCGGCATCTTCCCGCTCATCGTCGCCGACATCCCGAACAATCTGGCCGAGGTCGATGCCGCCTATTTCCGCAGGTCGCGTGAAGCACGCTTCGGCGGCAGGACGCTGGAAGAGATCATGGCGAGCCGCGACAGCGGCGTCGTCGCGTTTCGCAAATCGCTGGAGATCATGCGGCAGACGTTAAAGTCTCAGCCCTATCTGGGCGGAGCCGCGCCGAACTACGCCGACTACATCGTGTTCGGCGGTTTCCAATGGGCGCGCGTGGTGAGCCCCTTCAAGCTGCTCGAGGCCGACGATCCCGTTTGTGCCTGGCGCGAAAAACTGCTCGATGCGTTCGACGGAATGGCCCGGACGTCGCCGGGATATCCGGTTTGAACTTCGTAGGGTGGGCAAAGGCGCAAAGCGCCGTGCCCACGCGATGGAAATGGTGGGCACGCTTTCGCTTTGCCCACCCTACGAGACTGCCGCCTCGGCGGCCGCCTTGCGCAAGCACTCCCGGCACAAGCAATCCTCGCCCTTCACCGGCATCGGCAGCTTGGCCGTCTCCTCCGCGCACCAGCACTGGCCCGACAGATCGCAGCCGAACTCGGTGCCGCAGCGGGAACAGAGAAGGCGGCGCACATCCGGTTGCGCAATCGTGATTTCTTTCGGATTTGTCATGATTTACGTCGAAGCTTTGCCGTCATTTTCATGTCGGGTTCATCTCTCGCCGCGGTATATTAGGCGCCGCGCGCAGGCCATGGAAGTGGTCGGCAAGGCGCGGAGGACAAATCGATGGCCCGCGATTCCCAAGCCGCTCTCGTTGCGCTGAACCGCTTCGGCTTCGGGCCGCGCGGCGGCGCATCCGGCGATCTCATCAATGCGGCCTCCGATCCACGCGGCTTCGTGAAGGCGGAGCTGGCGCGCCCCCTTGGCGCGCTGCTGGAGGCGCCGGGCCTGCAATCGACGCCGCAGCTCGGGCAGGCCGTGTTCGCCTATCAGGACGAGGTCAAGCAGGCGCGCGAGGCCGCGAAGGCCGTGGCGCCGACCGAAGCGCCGGCGCCGACGCCGCCCGCGGACCAGAAGCCCGACAACCAATTGCGTCGCAATCTCTCGCTCAACACGGTGGCGAGCGAGATATCAGGTCGGCAGATGGCGGAGGCGAAGCCCGAGGCCATGCAGCCCAACGCTGCGGCACCTGCTGCTGCAAAACAGCCGCAGCAGCCCCTCAACGTGATCCAGAAGACGTTTCGCGCTGAGGCGCTGGCGCGGTTGCAGCGCGCGATGATGGTCGATTGCGGCTTCACCGAGCGCCTCGTCGTGTTCTGGTCCAATCATTTCTGCATCTCCGCGAGCAAGGGCGAGCTGGCGCGGATGTGGGCCGGCGCGTTCGAGCGCGAGGCGATCCGCCCACATGTGCTCGGGCGCTTCGCCGACATGCTGAAGGCGGTGGAGCAGCATCCGGCGATGCTGTTCTTCCTCGACAATCAGCAATCGCTCGGGCCGGATTCGCGCGCAGGCCAGAACCGCAAGCGTGGGCTCAACGAAAATCTCGCGCGCGAGATCATGGAGCTGCATACGCTCGGCGTCGGCGGCGGCTATACGCAGGAGGACGTCACCTCGCTCGCGCGCATCATCACTGGCTGGACCTTTGCCGGCCGGCAGGGGCAGCTCGGGGCCCCCGGGTCGTTCGTGTTCAACGCCAATGCGCATCAGCCCGGGCCGCAAGTTCTGCTCGGCAAGACCTATGAGGCGACCGGTCTGGCGCAGGGCGAAGCCGCGCTCGCCGACATTGCGCGCCATCCGTCGACCGCGAATTTCATCGCCACAAAATTCGTGCGCCACTTCGTCGCCGACGATCCGCCGCCGGCGCTGGTGGCGCGCTTGCGCGACGTCTTCGTCAGGACCGACGGCGATCTCAAGTCGGTCGCGACAGCGCTGGTCGATTCCGACGAGGCATGGAAGGCGCCGCTCACCAAGATGCGCTCGCCTTACGATTTCCTGGTCGCGAGCGGCCGGCTGCTCGCGCGCGTGCCGGAGGATCCCGGCCCGTATCTCAACAGCCTCAATTTGCTCGGCCAGCCGCTATGGTCGCCGGCCGGTCCCAATGGCTTCCCCGATACGGCTGCGGCCTGGGCGGCGCCCGAGGGCATGAAGCTGCGGCTCGACATCGCCTCGCAGATGGGTGCGCGGCTCGGGCCCAACATCGATCCGCTCGACCTGCTGGAGTTCGCCGCAGCCGATGCGGCTTCGGTCGAAACGCGCAAAACGATCGAGCGCGCGGAATCGCGCCAGCAGGCGCTGGCGCTATTATTGATGTCGCCGGAACTGCAGAGGAGATGAAGATGATCGACTGCGTCGAAAACCGGCTCCTCACCTCGCGCCGCGGCCTTCTGCTCGGCGGTGCCTCCTTCGCGGCCTGGGCCTACTTGCCGAAATTCGCGCGCGCCGCTGACGGTCGCGACCCACGCCTGGTCGTGGTGATCCTGCGCGGCGCGCTCGACGGGCTCGCGACCGTCGCGCCGATCGGCGACCCTGACTATGCCGGCCTGCACGGTTCGATCGCGCTCACGGCGGACGGCGCGCATGCCGCGACGAAGCTCGATTCCTTCTTCGCGCTGCATCCGGCGATGCCGGAATTTGCGCGCATGTACCGCGATCAGCATGCCGCGGTAATCCACGCTGTCTCGACGCCCTATCGCGACCGCTCGCATTTCGACGGCCAGGACGTGCTCGAGAGCGGCTATGCGGGGCCGGGCCGCGTGCAGTCCGGCTGGCTCAATCGCGCGCTCGAAGCGCTGCCGCGCGGCGAGCGCGTGTCGAGCGGGCTCGCGGTCGGTCCCACCACGCCGCTGGTGCTGCGCGGCAATGCGCCGACCGTCGGCTGGGCGCCGGTCGCGCTGCCGCAGGCCGACGACGACACCGCGATGCGTCTCGTCGATCTCTACCGTCATCGCGATCCCGCGCTCGCCTCGGCGCTGACGCAGGGCCTGCAGCTGGAGAAGGCCGCGAGCGGCGACGACATGAAGCCGAAGCCGGGCAATCAGGTCGCGCAGATGCGGCAGGTCGCGCGCGGCGCGGCCAAGCTGATGGCCGCCGACGACGGCCCGCGCATCGCCGCGCTCGCCTTCGACGGCTGGGATACGCACGCCAACGAAGGCGGCCCGGTCGGACGCCTCGCCTTCCTGCTCGGCGGTCTCGACGGCGCGCTCGCCGAATTCGAAAGCGGCCTTGGCGATCGCTGGCGCGACACCGTCGTCGTGGTCGCCACCGAGTTCGGCCGCACCGCGCGCATCAACGGCACCGACGGCACCGACCACGGCACCGGCACCATCGCCCTGCTCGCCGGCGGAGCCGTGAAAGGCGGCCGCGTCATCTCCGACTGGCCCGGCCTCAAGCCAGCCAACCTCTATGAGGGCCGCGACCTCAAGCCCACCACCGATTTGCGCTCCGTGATCAAAGGCGTGCTGCAGGGCCAGTTCGGCCTGTCCGATCAGGTGCTGGCCCAGACCGTGTTCCCGGACAGTGCAGGCGCAAAGCCGATGAAGGGGCTGGTTGCCTAACTGTCATTCCGGGGCGCGCGAAGCGCGAGCCCGGAATCCATTCATCCACTGGTTCTGTCGCCAAATGGATTCCGGGCCCGCGCCTTGCGGCGCGTCCCGGAATGACGAACTATCTTCTGCCATCAGGAGAATCGCCCATGTACATCGCCATGAACCGCTTCCGCGTCGCCAAGGGCTCCGAAGCCGCCTTCGAGCAGGTCTGGCTCACGCGCGACACGCATCTGGACAAGGTGCCCGGCTTCGTCGAATTCCATCTGCTGCGTGGCCCCGAGCTCGAGGATCACACGCTGTACGCCTCGCACACCGTATGGGCCAATCACGCCGCGTTCGACGCCTGGACCAAGTCGGAAGCGTTTCGCGCCGCGCATCACCGGGCCGGCGACAACAAGCCGCTTTACCTCGGCCATCCCCAGTTCGAGGGCTTTGAGGTGATGCAGACGGTGGGACGCGGCGCCAAGTAGCGGTGCCAAGTAGCGGCGCCAAGTAACGCGCCGCATCACCCCTTCGTAATTCTGTCGATCTCGGCGAGATCCTCGGCCGTGAGCTGCCAGGCGATCGCCTTGACGTTCTGCTCGACTTGCTCGACGCGGGTGGCGCCGGCGATCACGCTCGACACTTGCGGGCGTGCAGCCAGCCAGGAGAAGGCGAGCTCGAGCATGGAATGGCCGCGCGCCTTGGCAAAGGCCTGCAGCTTTTCGACGACGTCCTCGTTGCGCGGCGTGACATAGCGCTCGCGCAGCGCCGGCACCTTGCCGAAGCGGCTGTCGGCCGGGGCAGTTGCGCCGCGCTGGTACTTGCCGGTCAGCAGGCCGCTTGCCAGCGGGAAGAACGGCAACAGGCCGAGCCTGTATTCCGTTGCTGCGGGCAGCAGATCCTTCTCGATATCGCGGACCACGAGGCTGTACTCGTCCTGGGCCGAGACGAAGCGGCTCACATTCATCGCGCGCGCGGTGAACTCGGCCTCCGCGATCCGCCACGCCGGAAAGTTGGAATGGCCGATATAGCGGACCTTGCCCTGGCGGACGAGATCGTCGAGCGCGCGCAGCGTCTCCTCCAGCGGCGTCAGCGGATCGTAATCGTGCTGCTGGTAGAGATCGATGTAGTCGGTCTTGAGCCGCGTCAGGCTGGCCTCGACCGCGCTCATGATGTAGCGGCGCGAGGCGCCCTGCTTGGTGCCGTCGGCCGCCATCGGCTTGGAATATTTGGTGGCGAGCACGATGTCCTTGCGGCGGTCGCCGAGCACCGTGCCCAGCACCGTCTCCGAACCGCCCATGCCGGCATAGATGTCGGCGGTGTCGAACAGCGTGATGCCGAGGTCGATCGCCCGGTGGATCACCTTGCGCGAGGTTTCCAGATCGGTGCGCTGGCCGAAATTGTTGCAGCCGAGCCCGACCGCGGACACGCGCAGGCCGGAGCCGCCGAGATTGCGAATTTCCATGGAAGATCCTGTCAGACGAGAGCCGGCGGCCATTGTGACCGCGGTGCGCTGCAGCGGCAAGCGCCTGGCCTCGCGTTGCAGCCATGCCGACAAGAAGCGGCAGGCAAAAAAATGCGGCCCCCGTAGACGCGGCGACTCACGGGGGCCGCTTGGGGCGCTTGATCGGTGACGGGGGGCTGATCAGACGCGACTGCAGGATAGTCCCGGTGTGTTACGCGCCGGTGACATCTGGAGTTATCCACAGGCCCCAAAAGTCAGAATATCTTGCGGTAGACGATGAAGCCGGAGCGTTCGGCGACCTTGTCGTACAGGCTCTGTGCGGTGGTGTTGGTCTCGTGCGTCTGCCAGTAGACGCGCGGCGATCCCGCGAGTTTTGCACGCTCATAGACGCCGTAGATCAGCGCCGAGGCGACGCCCTTGCCGCGCGCGGCTGGAAGCGTGAACAGGTCCTGCAGATAGCACGAGGGCTCGATCGCCGTGGTGCTGCGGTGGAACAGGTAGTGCGTCAGCCCGAGCAGCTTGCCGTCGCTCTCGGCGACTAATCCATGCACCGGCTCATAGGCATCGAAGAAGCGCTGCCAGGTCATCTCAGTGATCTCGGGCGCGAGCGCGGTCGGACCGGAGCGGCCGTAGAAGGCGTTGTAGCCGTCCCACAGCGGCAGCCATTGGTCGTAGTCCTGCCGGGCGACGGAGCGAACGGTGAGCGACATCTAGGAAATCCGTGGGGCGATGAGGCATCCTTCATACGGGATCATCGCGGTGCGAATCAATCGCGCCGCGGCGCATCATCACTCCGCGACGCGCGAATGGCGGATCAGTTTCTGCCCCGTCGGATCGCGCAGCGAGCGATAATAGTCGGCGCGTTCGGGCGCGTCGGTGTGGCGCACGAGGTCGGTCACCGGCGTGTAGCTCAGCATGCGGCCGCCGTCGGGCAGCGCAGTGCAGACGAAGCGCAGCACCTCGCCATTGCGAAAGGCGATATTGATCGGCGTGGCATCGCCGGTCCGCACCATCTCCATGCGCTGCGCGATGAAGACGCCGAGCTCGTCCTGCGGCAATTCGAACGCGCCGGTGTCGCGGCCGTGATACATCAGTGCGATGAAGGGCGGCTTGTCGTCGGCCATCTCGTCCGGCAACGCAAAATATTTGCGAAATGCGCGGTTGATGAATTCGGCGCGGGTCTCCGCATCGAGCAGCACGATGCCGATGTCGACTTGGTCCAGCGCGGCCGACAGCCGCGCGGCAGTAGCGTGGTTGCGCCGCTCGGCAGCGAAGGCATCGAGCAGCCGCTCGCGCACCAATCCGGTGATGGCCGCGGTGCCGGTGGTCGTCAGCGCGAGCAGGGAAAGCTGCACGAGTTCGCTCGCGGCAAAGCCCGGCGCGGCGCGATGGCCGAGCGCGAGCAGCACCGCGCCGATCACGGCGATAACGGCGCTGCCGAGTGCGGATGCAAAGCCGGAAAGCGACCCGGCCAGCGCCACGATGCCGACGAACAGCGGCGCGAGCGAGAGAGTGGGAGCATGGCGATCGAGCAGGATCGCCAGCGCTGCGATCGCTGCCGTCAGCACGGGACCGGACATGGCGCGCCATCCGAACCGCATGGGCCTTGCTCATTCCTCCCTGAACGAGATAAGGCCACCAGACTGTCCCATGGCTGTACAAGCGCAATCCGATTTCGCGTGGCGCGCTGAATCAGGGCTTGCCCGCGCCGCCAAAGCTTTCGGATGATTTTAGGCCAAATGCGCGTGCTCGATGCGCTGCAGGGCCGGAGCATTCCATGTCGACGACCCCGGCCCCTTGCGCGTGCCGACGAAAATCAACAGCGACGCCGCGACCAGGATGGCCGCCGTCAGGGTGATTGCAACGATGACCACAGGCGATTTCATCACTGTCCCGTCACGATGCATCGGGCGCGGGGCCGCGCGGCACCTTGAAGCCATTCCGCGATGAAACGGGGATCAGACCGGCAGACCCATCGCCATGGTCGCCTTGGTCGACAGCACAGTGAGGGTGACGATCAGGCACAGCGAGAGCGCGGCGACGGCGAGCGAGGCCGCGACCGCGTTGGTCAGCCGGGAAGACGAGACGGTATCGGTTTGGCCCTGAAAGCCGACCGTGCCGGACGCCCGCATCATGGTCTAAATCCTTCAACGTGCGAGCGAATCACCCGCAACGCCGAACAATCTCACAATTTCAACTGGCAATATTGGGGCGGCGACCGCGCCAAATATGGCAGGATTTAGGCAAAGGTTAACGCCATGCCCGCTATTTCTTAACGCCGCGCCTGGTCTCAGGCTCCGGCGGCGATGCTGGCGGGGTCGTCGATGTCGGCGGGGCGCCAATCCATGGCCACGAAGCCGGGCGCGGCCTCGACGCGCTTCAGCCAGTCCCGGATCGCCGGGAAGGGCTGCAGGTCGAAGTCGCAGCGGTCGGCGAGATGGGTGTAGCCGTACAGGGCAATGTCGGCGACCGTGAGCTGGCGGGCAGCGAAGTAGTCGCAGGTTCTGAGGTGGTTCTCCATCACCTGGAGCGCGCCATAGCCGCGCTCCATCCAGTCCTCCAGCGCGTGGGTCTGCAGGTCGCGGCCGCCCTTGACCAGCGACAGCCAGAAATAGGCGGCGCCGATATTCGGCTCGAGTGCGTGCTGCTCGAAGAACATCCATTGCAGCGCCTCGGCGCGATCGATCCGGTTCTCCGGCGCCAGCGGCGTGCCGACGGCGACATACCAGAGGATGGCGTTGGACTCGGCGAGATAGCGGTTGTCGCCGACCTCGAGCAGCGGCACTTGTCCCGACGGGTTCTTGGCCAGGAAGTCCGGCGTCTTGCTCTCGCCGCGCAGAATGTCCACCTCGATCGCTTCGTAAGGTACGTTCAGCAGCGCCAGCGCAAGGCGGACCTTGTAGCTGTTGCCCGAGCGTTGCATCGAATAGAGCTTGTACATTCTGGGAGTTCGATTCCGAAGGATGGAAGGCGCGACGCTCGTTGCCCCGCACCGCGGCTAAACAATGATGCCGATGCGAATCCGCCGCAAGGGCTCGGCAATAGAAAAACTCGAAATCCCTACCGCACTGCATCACGAGGGAAGATCATGTTCGCGCCGCGCTGCAAATCAGATCACGCTTGCGTCAACATGCAAGACTCATCGCGTCGCGCAATCGTGTGCCACGCGCGTCATCGTCATGCCCGCGCTTGTCCCGGGCATCCACGTTCTTCCTCCAGTGGCAAGGCGTGGCTGGCCGGGCCTTCGCCTCGCCGAAGCGGCTTCGGCCGCGCAGCCGGGACAAGCCCGGCCATGACGACGTTCCGATTATATCTGCGCACAACACGCAAAATTGCTCCGAGGACAAGCCTTCCCGGATATGAGCGATTTCGACAGCAAAGTTGCCGATTATTGCGGGAAATCCGGGCTTGAAACGCTCCAAACCCGTAAACTTTCTGAAGATCGGGCCGAAGTTTCTTGCGGTGCAGCGGCACACGTTTTAGGGTGGCTCCATTCCCACAATCAGAGTCGTGCGACCATGGGTTCACGACGCTTGTCAGGAGATGACGATGTCCTTCCTTGCCGCTGCGCTCGACCGTGTGAAGCCGTCCGCGACCATCGCGGTCACGGATAAAGCACGCGCGCTGAAAGCGGCGGGCCGCAACGTCATCGGCCTTGGCGCCGGCGAGCCCGACTTCGACACGCCCGCCAACATCAAGCTCGCGGCGATCCGCGCCATCGAGGCCGGCAAGACCAAGTACACCGCGGTCGACGGCATCCCCGAGCTGAAGGACGCGATCATCGCGAAGTTTCAGCGCGAGAACGGCGTCGCCTACAAGCCGAACCAGATCATCGTCGGCACCGGCGGCAAGCAGGTGCTCTACAACGCGCTGATGGCGACCATCAATCCGGGTGACGAGGTGATCATCCCGGCTCCCTATTGGGTCAGCTATCCTGAAATGGTGGCGCTCGCCGGCGGTGAGCCGGTGCCGGTGGTCTGCACCGCGGCATCAGGTTTCAAGCTCGGAGCCGAGGCGCTCGAGCGCGCGATCACGCCGAAGACCAAATGGGTGATCCTGTGCTCGCCGTCGAACCCGACCGGCGCGGCCTATACGCGCGCCGAGCTCAAGGCGCTCACCGACGTGCTGGTCAAGCATCCGCATGTGTGGGTGATGACCGACGACATGTACGAGCACCTCGTCTATGACGACTTCCAGTTCACCACGGTCGCGCAGGTCGAGCCCAGCCTTTACGACCGCACGCTCACCGTGAACGGCGTGTCGAAAGCCTATTGCATGACCGGCTGGCGCATCGGCTATGCCGGCGGCCCGGCCCAGCTCATCAAGGCGATGTCGACCATCCAGTCGCAGTCGACCTCGAACCCGTGCTCGATCGCGCAATGGGCGTCGGTGGAAGCGCTGAACGGTCCGCAGGATTTCATCCCCGCCAACAACAAGGTGTTCAAGGAGCGTCGCGACCTCGTCGTCTCCATGCTGAACCAGGCCAATGGCATCGAGTGCCCACGTCCCGAAGGCGCGTTCTACGTCTATCCCTCCTGTGCCGGCACGATCGGCAAGAAGGCGCCGTCGGGCAATGTGATCGGAAATGACGAGCAGTTCGTCACCGAGCTGCTGGAGACCGAGGGCGTTGCCGTCGTGCAGGGTTCGGCCTTCGGCCTCGGCCCGGCGTTCCGCATCTCCTACGCGACCAAGACCTCGGACCTCGAAGACGCCTGCAAGCGCATCCAGCGCTTCTGCGGCAACCTGCGCTGAGCCTGTCGCGACCGACTTCAGGAAAGGCCCACCTCTGGCGGGCCTTTTTTGTTCGCACGCCTATCATCGTGTGCGATCTGGCGCCATTGCGGCTGTTGTGGCATAGACCATCGCGCAACACGGGTGGGGTGCTCTCTCTGCTCGCATCACACATAGCCGGAGATATTTCATGCGCCGTTCGTTCATCTTCGCCGGGCTCGCTGCCGCCAGCCTCGTTGCCTCCGTCACAAGCAGCGACGCTCAGCAGCAGAGGATGGTGCAGGTCGGCGTGCTCGAATGTCGCGGCGGCGCCAGCGTCGGCTTTGTGGTGGGGTCCGTCACCAATCTCGGCTGCGTGCTGCGCGCGGAGGGCCTGCCCGAAGACCGCTACGTCGCGACGATCCGCAAAGTCGGCCTCGACCTCGGCATCACCCAGGAGACGGCGCTCGCCTGGGGCGTGTTCGCACCGGTGAACCGGCTCGGTCCTGGCGATCTCGCCGGCAATTACGCCGGCGCGCAGGGTAGCGCCTCGGTCGGCGTCGGCCTCGGCGGCAACGTGCTCGTCGGCGGCTCCAACAATTCGATCGCGCTGCAGCCGCTGAGCGTGCAGGGCCAGGTCGGCCTCAACGTCGCCGCCGGACTCGAGAGCCTGGAACTCCGTCCGGGCCGCTAACGCCGCCTCGACGGCGATGTCGCGTTCGCCTCTCCCTGCCGGGAGAGGTGGAACATCAGGCAACAGCGGTACCAACGAACTGACGACGCACCGCAGCGACGTTTGACGCTTGCCAAATCTCGGGGACGGGCAGAGCATCTGCGTTTGCCGACCCAATCAAGGGCCGAGCTCCACACCAAGGAGGCGGCGAAATGGGACAAGACGTCAGAAGTCCCCGAGGTCCACGGTGCATTGCGCTGGTGGGCCCTTTCCAATCAGGTAAAACCACACTTCTTGAAGCGATCCTGGCGCGGACGGGCGCAATCCCGCGCGCCGGCAGCGTCGACGCCGGTACGTCGGTCGGCGACGCCACGCCTGAGGCCCGTCATCACAAGATGAGCGTCGGGCTCACTGCTGCCACCACGAGTTTCATGGGCGACAGCTATACCTTCCTGGACTGTCCCGGTTCCGTCGAGTTCACCCACGACATGCGCGCCGCGCTGCCCGCGGTCGACGCTGCCATCGTGGTGTGCGAGGCCGACGAGAAGAAGCTGCCGCAGCTTCAGATCATCCTGCGCGAGCTGGAGGAGCTGAAGATCCCGCGTTTCCTGTTCCTCAACAAGATCGACCGCGCCAACAAGCGCATCCGCGAGACGCTCGCGATGCTGCAGCCCGCCTCGCGCGTGCCGCTGGTGCTGCGCCAGATCCCGATCTGGAAGGGCGAGCTGATCGAGGGCTTTGTCGATCTCGCGCTGGAACGTGCGTTCATCTATCGCGAGCACAAGGCCTCCGAAGTGATTGCGCTCGACGGCGGCAATCTCGATCGAGAGAAGGAGGCCCGCTTCTCGATGCTGGAAAAGCTCGCCGATCACGACGACGCGCTGATGGAGCAATTGCTCGAGGACATCCAGCCGCCGCGCGATGCCGTGTTCGACGACCTCGCCCGCGAGTTACGCGAAGGGCAGATCTGCCCGGTTCTTCTGGGCGCGGCCGCCCGCGAAAACGGCGTGCTGCGTCTGATGAAGGCGTTGCGCCATGAGGCGCCGGGCATTGCCGAGACCGCAAAACGTCTCGGTGCGCCGGAAAGCAAGGATGCGCTCGGTTTCGTCTTCAAGACGCTGCATTCGCAGCACGGTGGAAAGCTGTCGCTGACGCGGCTGCTCGCCGGCCATCTCGACGACGGCGCCACGCTGCAATCCTCCTCCGGTGGTGCCAGCCGCGTCTCCGGCATCCTCGCCGTCAGCGGCGCTTACGACAGCAAGCGTGCCTCGGCCGAAGCCGGTGACACCGTGGCGCTCGCCAAGCTCGATGCGGTCAAGACCGGCGACACCGTCTCGAGCGGCAAGACTGCGCCGGCTGCGCTCAAGGCCTCGGAGCCGACGCCGCCGGTGCTCGCCATGTCGGTTGCGGCCACCGACCGCAAGGACGACGTCAAGCTCGGCCAGGCCTTGATGCGGCTGCACGAGGAGGATCCGTCCCTCGTCATCGTGCAGAATGCCCAGACCCACGACACCGTGCTGTGGGGGCAGGGCGAGATGCACCTGCGTGTCGCCAGCGAGCGGCTCAGCGACCGCTTCGGCGTCAAGATCACCTCGCATCCGCCCGCGATCGGTTACCAGGAGACCATCCGCAAGCCGATCGTCCAGCGCGGCCGCCACAAGAAGCAGTCCGGCGGTCACGGCCAGTTCGGCGATGTTGTGCTCGACATCAGGCCGCTGCCGCGCGGCGAAGGTTTCAGGTTCGCCGAGAAAGTCGTCGGCGGTGCGGTGCCGCGCAACTATATCGGCGCGGTGGAAGAAGGCGTTGTCGACGGGCTCGCCCGCGGCCCGCTCGGCTTCCCCGTCACCGATGTGGAGGTGACGCTGACGGACGGCTCCTATCACAGCGTCGATTCCTCCGACCTCGCCTTCCGCACGGCGGCGCGGATCGGGCTCAACGAAGGCCTGCCGCAATGCCAGTCGGTCCTGCTGGAGCCGATCCACATGGTCGAGATCGTCTGTCCGACCGATGCCACCGCCAAGATCAACGCGATCCTGTCGGCGCGGCGCGGCCAGATCCTCGGCTTCGACACCCGCGAGGGCTGGAGCGGCTGGGACTGCGTTCGCGCCATGATGCCGGAAGCCGAGATCGGCGAGCTGATCGTCGAGCTGCGTTCGGCCACCGCCGGTGCCGGCAGCTTCACGCGCCAGTTCGACCACATGGCCGAAGTCACCGGCCGCGCCGCCGACCAGATCATCGCCGCGCATCAGCACGCGGCGTGATCAGTTAGGGCGTCGCGTCGTCAGGGAGGCCCCACTCTCTCACTTCCTCTCCCCGTTCTCACGGGGAGAGGGAGGCGTGGGGACCGTCTCTACGAGGGCGGCACTTTATGTGAGCCACGCCCTCTCCACGTCATTGCGAGTTTAGAAGCAATCCAAAGTCTTCCTCGGGAGACGATCGCGCGTGCGGTTGCCGATATCGGGGGCGCGCGAGATGCAGCTGCCCCCGTCGCCGACGAGACCGTGAGCCGGCGGCCTGATCGGCACTGTGACGCCGGCGCGCTTGACAGGACCGGCCGGACGCGAAATGGATCGCCCTCGAACACGACCGGGGGGAAGGATGACCACGCCCAAACCGCCCGCAGCCTGCCTGATCGGATGGCCGGCCGCGCATTCGCGCTCGCCGCTGATCCATCATTACTGGCTGCGCACGCTCGGCATCGCAGGTGGCTATGTCATCGAGGCCGTTCCGCCGGATGATTTGCGCGATTTCGTGCTGCGGCTGTCGCTGCGCGGCTTTGTCGGGGCAAATGTCACCATTCCGCACAAGGTCGGCGTGATGGAGCTATCGACCCCCGACGCGCGCGCCAGGGCCGTGGGCGCCGCCAACACGCTGTGGTTCGAAGATGGAGAGCTGCGCTCGACCAATACAGACGTCGAGGGCTTTCTCGGCAATCTCGACGCCAGCGCGCCGGGCTGGGGCAAGGCCGGTGAAGCGCTGGTGCTGGGGGCGGGCGGCGCCTCGCGCGCGGTGGTATTCGGCCTGCTCGACCGCGGCTTCGCCAATGTCCATCTTGCCAACCGCACCCTGGCGAACGCCGAGGCACTTGCGGCGCAGTTCGGGCCGAACGTGCATCCGCTGGCCTGGGACGGCATCAATGAGGTGCTGCCGCGTGCAAAACTTCTCGTGAACACGACCTCGCTCGGCATGCATGGCCAGGGCGCGCTCGAGGTCGATGTGGCGCGTCTGCCGGAAGCCGCCGTCGTCGCCGACCTCGTCTATGTTCCATTGGTGACGCCGCTGCTCGCGGCGGCCCGCGCCCGCGGGCTCCGGACCGCCGATGGGCTCGGCATGCTGCTGCACCAGGCGGTGCGCGGCTTCGAGCTGTGGTTCGGCCGGCGGCCCGAGGTGACCGCCGAGCTCCGTGCCTTGGTCGAGGCCGATCTCACAAAGACTTGAGAGAATAGTGCGCTGTCTCCGGCGTTCTACCCCGTGGGGACAATCGGAGACATCAATGACGATCCAACGTGACAGTTTCACGCGCCCGCTCATCGCTGCCGCGATGGTGGTTGCTTCCACCTTTGCCGCCGTCGCGCAAAAGGCGCCGGTGCCGACCCGCGTGCGCGGCACGATCGAGAACGCAGATGGTGACACGCTGCAGGTCAAGTCGCGCAGCGGCGAGGAGGTCAAGCTGCATATCGCCCCGGACGCGCGCGTCGTCGGTGTCACCAGGATCTCGCTCGCCGACATCAAGGTCGGCTCCTTCGTCGGCGCCACCACCGTGCCGGGCCCTGATGGCGGCAACAATGCCGTCGAGGTGCATGTGTTTCCGGAGAGCATGCGCGGCACCGGCGAGGGCTCGCGGCCCTATGATCTCAAGCCCAATTCCAGCATGACCAACGCCACGGTGTCGGAGAGCGTGATCGGCAATGACGGTCATACGCTGCTGGTGAAGTACAAGGACGGCGAGAAGAAAGTTTTCGTCTCCGATATGACGCCCGTGGTGACCTTCGTTCCCGGCGACAAATCGGAACTGAAGGCCGGCGCCCAGGTCATCGCCTTCATGAAGCAACTGCCCGATGGTTCGTTCGAGACCGACCGCGTCAGCGTCGGCCGAGACGGCCTGACCCCGCCGATGTGAAGTGAAGCAAGCTGCCGCAACACTCTCGGTGTCGTCCCGGCCCAGTGCGCAATTGCGCACGGGGGCGGGGACCCATAACCACCGAGTGAAGTTTGGCGAAGATTGAAAACTCCGGTCCCCATAACCACACCCGCCTGTGGCTATGGGTGCCGGATTGCGCGCGCTTGTCCGGGACGACGGCGGATGTCTTGGCCACAGTCGTCGAGCAGATCTTAGGATCGTAGGGTGGGCAAAGGCGCACTTGCGCCGTGCCCACCACCTTTATCCATCATGCAGAGTTGGTGGGCACGCTTCGCTTTGCCCACCCTACGGCACCGCCCTTGCGGCTATACCGCAATCACGTGATCGTCGATCTCGTCGATCCTGTTGACGCCGCACAGGCCCATCGTGGTCAGCAGCTCTTTCTGGATGATGTCGATCGCCTTGGCGACGCCGGCCTGGCCGCCGGCGCCCAGGCCATAGGCATAGGCGCGGCCGATCATGCACGACTTGGCGCCGAGCGCGAGCGCGCGCATCACGTCCTGGCCGGAGCGGATGCCGCCGTCGAACATGATCTCCATCTTGTCACCGACCGCGTCCGCGATCTCCGGCAGCACCTCGATCGAGGACGGCGCGCCGTCGAGCTGACGGCCGCCATGGTTCGACACCACCAGCGCCTGCGCGCCGGTCTTGGCCGCTTCCTCGGCGTCCTCGACGTCCAGAATGCCCTTGATGATGAGCTTGCCCGGCCAGATGCTCCGGATCCAATCGACGTCTTTCCAGTTCAAGGACGTGTCGAACTGCGAGGCCGTCCATTCGGCGAGGCGGTTGAGGTCCTCGGTGTTCTTCACGTGGCCTGCGATGTTGCCGAAGGTGCGGCGCTTGCCCTGCAGCACGCCCGAGACCCAGGCCGGCTTGGTGGCGAAATCCAGGAATTTCGACAGCGTCCACTCCGGCGGGATCGTCATGCCGTTCTTGATGTCGGCATGGCGCTGGCCGATCACCTGCAGGTCGACCGTGAGAACCAGCGCGCTGCACCTGGCGGCGATCGCGCGCTGGATCAGCTCCTTGATGAAGCCGCGGTCCTTCATCACGTAGAGCTGGAACCAGAACGGCTTGTCCACGGCGGCCGCGATGTCCTCGATCGAGCAGATCGACATGGTCGATTGCGTGAACGGGATGCCGGCGGCCTGCGCCGCGCGGCAGGCGTGGATCTCGCCGTCGCCATGCTGCATGCCGAGCAGCCCGACCGGCGCCAGGATCAGCGGCATGGTCGAGGGCTCGCCCAAAATAGTCGTCGAGGTGTCGCGCTTGGAGACGTCGACCAGGATACGTTGGCGGAACTTGATGGCTTGCATGTCCTCGCGATTGGCGCGCAGCGTTTCCTCGGCATAGGAGCCGCGGTCGCAATAGTCGAAGAATGCCTTCGGCACGCGGCGCTTATGCAGCGCGCGAAGATCGTCGATACAGGTGATGTGCTTCATGAACGTTCCCGGCCCATCTTGTCTTGGAAGTCTTGCATCGGAAGATTGAGGGGTCATCTAGCATGGTTGGATGCGCAGCCAAATCGTTTGCGAGAGGGACCATGATGACCAAGCCGCACACGGGGCCTTCGCCGGAAGAGATCAAGGAGAAGCAGGCCCTCGACGACGCGCTCGAAGAGGGCCTCGAGGAGACCTTCCCGGGCTCCGATCCCGTCAACGTCACCCAGCCGGCGCCTAGCCGCGAGGATGGTCATGTGAAGCGGAAGGGGTGAGGCCGGTTCCGGCTCATTCCGGCGACAAAAGCGGAAATATAATGTTAACAGCCGATTACCGGACAGCCCAGTTCCCGGTTCCGTAATGATTCATCATATTTTTTGAAGCCAATTTAGCCCTCCAGCATTATAAAGTCCCCAGCAAATCAGGGATGCGGGGCCTGTTCGGGCACCCGGAGGTTGTCGTGGGGATCCCTGGTTGTTGCGTTGGGGGACGATGATGAGCCGCAAATATTTCGGGACGGACGGGATCCGGGGCCGCGCCAACGGACTGATCACGCCGGAGCTCGCGCTCAAGGTCGGCCAGGCCGCCGGCCTTGCGTTTCAGCGCGGTGACCACCGCCACCGGGTCGTGATCGGCAAGGACACGCGGCTATCAGGTTACATGATCGAATACGCCATGGTCGCGGGCTTCACCTCGGTCGGCATGGACGTGCTGCTGGTCGGCCCGATGCCGACGCCGGCGGTGGCGATGCTGACCAAGTCGATGCGCGCCGATCTCGGCGTCATGATCTCGGCCTCGCACAATCTGTTCGAGGACAACGGCATCAAGCTGTTCGGCCCGCAGGGTTTCAAGCTTTCCGACGACGTCGAGAAGCAGATCGAGCAGCTGCTCGACGAGCCGATCGAGAAGCGGCTGGCGCAGAGCGCGAGCCTCGGCCGTGCCCGCCGTATCGACGGCGTGCATGATCGCTACATCGAATTCGCCAAGCGCACATTGCCGCGCGATCTCTCGCTCGAGGGCCTGCGCGTCGTGATCGACTGCGCCAACGGCGCCGCCTACAAGGTGGTGCCCGAAGCGCTGTGGGAATTGGGCGCCGACGTGGTGCCGATCGGCGTCGAGCCCGATGGCTTCAACATCAACAAGGATTGCGGCTCGACCTCGCCGGAGGCGCTGTCGAAGAAGGTGCGCGAGATGCGCGCCGACATCGGCATTGCGCTCGACGGCGACGCCGATCGCGTCATCCTGGTCGACGAGCGCGGCCATGTCGTCGACGGCGACCAGCTGCTGGCGGTGATCGCACAGAGCTGGAAGGAAGACGGTCGCCTGTCGCGTCCGGGCATCGTTGCCACCGTGATGTCGAATCTCGGCCTCGAGCGTTTCCTGAAGGGGCAGGGGCTCGATCTCGTGCGCACGCCGGTCGGCGACCGCTACGTGCTCGAGCAGATGCTGAGCGGCGGCTACAATCTCGGCGGCGAGCAGTCCGGCCACATCATCCTGTCCGACTACGCCACCACCGGCGACGGCTTTGTCGCCGCGCTGCAGGTGCTGGCGGTGGTACAGAAGCTGCGCCGCCCGGTCTCCGAGGTCTGCCATCGCTTCGATCCGCTGCCGCAGATCCTCAAGAACGTCCGCCACAAGGGCGGCAAGCCGCTCGACGATTCCGACGTGAAGTCGGCGATCTCTGACGGCGAGAAGCGCCTCAACGGCCACGGCCGCCTCTTGATCCGCTCCTCCGGCACCGAGCCGGTGATCCGCGTCATGGGCGAGGGCGAGGACCGCATCCTGGTCGAGGACATCGTCGACACCATCGTCACCGCGCTGGGCCAGGCCGCCGCGTAGCCGCAACCACAATGTCGTAGGGTGGGCAAAGCGGAGCGTGCCCACGCGTCTGTGGCCGTATCGGAAAGATCGTGGGCACGGCGCAAGGGCGCCTTTGCCCATCCTACGATATCGGACTTGCGGGGAGGCTCGCGCATCCCAGCCATTTGCGATTGGCAATGGTTCGGCCGCCGCTCCCATCGTACCTGTGAGACCGCGGCGGCTCGCCGCGCCTGCCGGGATGCTCCAGTGAACAAGCCTGTCGTCGTCTCAGAGGAAACGCTGACCGAGCCCGTCGTCGTGAGCGATGTCGCGCCCGCCAAAGCCGCAGGACCGGCCTATATCGTGCTCGCCGGCATCAGCTTCTCGCACTTCCTCAACGACACCATGCAATCGCTGATCGCCTCGGTGTATCCGATCCTGAAGGACACCTACGCGCTCGACTTCGCGCAGATCGGCATGATCACGCTGGCGTTCCAGTTCACCGCCTCGCTGCTGCAGCCGGCGGTCGGCCATTACACCGACAAGAAGGCGCAGCCCTATTCGCTGTCGATCGGCATGGCCTCGACCTTCTTCGGCCTCTTGCTGCTCAGCGTCGCGCAGCGCTATCTCGTCATCCTCGTTGCCGCTGCGCTGGTCGGCCTCGGCTCGGCGGTGTTTCACCCGGAATCGGCGCGCATCGCGCGGCTCGCCTCGGGCGGGCGCTACGGCTTTGCGCAATCGGTGTTTCAGCTCGGCGGTAGTTTCGGCACCTCGATGGGGCCCGTGCTGGCCGCGCTCATCGTTGTGCCGTTCGGGCAGGGCAGCATCGCCTGGTTCTCCTCGATCGCGTTCCTCGCGATTCTCATCCTCTGGCGCATCGGCCGCTGGTACGCGCCGCAGATCACCGCGAGGAAAGCCGCGCCCGCGCATGCGCAACCCGGCGGACCGAGTCGGCGCCGGGTCGCCGTCGCGCTGCTGGTGCTGGTGGCGCTGCTGTTCTCGAAGCAGCTCTACGTCTCGAGCCTGTCGAGCTATTACATCTTCTACCTGATCGACCGCTTTGGCGTGTCGACGCAGGTGGCGCAGATCTATCTGTTCGTCTTCCTCGCCGCGAACGCTGTCGGCGCGTTCTTCGGCGGTCCCTTGGGCGATCGCTTCGGCCGCAAGATCGTGATCTGGATCTCGATCCTGGGCGCGCTGCCGTTCACGCTGGCGCTGCCCCATGCCGGGCTTTACGCGAGCGCGGTGCTGTCGGTCATCATCGGCCTCATCATCTCCTCGACGACATCGTCGATCATCGTGTTCGCGCAGGAACTGGTGCCGCATCGCTTCGGCATGATCTCCGGCGTGTTCTTCGGCGTTGCCTTCGGCATCGGCGGCCTGGGCGCCGCCGTGCTCGGCAAGCTCGCCGACCACACCTCCATCGCGTTCGTCTACCAGGTCTGCGCCTATCTGCCGGCGATCGGGCTGCTCGCGGTGTTCCTGCCCAGGCTGCCGCAGCACAGGCGTTAACAAACCTTCTTTCTCTGCGTTGCGGCTTCATACATCGTTAGCAATTGCTGCCGCATTTTCGCATCGCTTGCGCCGCATCCGCGTGGCCGCTCAGAAAAAATCAACCTTAAAAATTAGGGTTAAGTGGCGCTTAAGCATTTGCTGCCATCGTCCGTTCCGCGAGTTTCCAGAACGTGGGGCATCTGCATTTTGCCTCACCGGCCATAAGGACGAAGCCAATGCGTTGCGTTAAGTCTCTCCTTGCCGCGGGTGCGGCATCACTGATTTCATCGATGGCTTTTGCCGCCGATATGCCGATCGCGGCTCCGCCCCCCATGTACGCGCCGCCCGCCCCGCCCGTCGATTTCGGCGGCTGGTATTTGCGTGGCGATATCGGCTTCAGCAATCAGCAGTTCAAGGATCTGCATAACACCAACGCGGCGCTCTACGCGCCGGTGGTTTCCTTCCAGCAGACCTCGACGGTCAACACCGGCGGGATCTTCGATGTCGGCGTCGGCTATCGGGTCAATAACTGGTTCAGGGCCGACGTCATCGGGCAATATCGCGGCAAGACGAATTTCCTGGCCACCGATTCCTATACGTTCACGAACGCCGGCGTCGTCACGCCGGGAGTCGATACCTACACCGGAACCAAGTCCGAATGGCTGGTGATGGCGAACGCTTACGTCGACCTCGGTACATGGTGGTGTGTCACTCCGTTCATCGGCGCCGGTGTCGGTGCGGCTCGCGTGACCATCGACAATCTCGTGGACACCAACACGCCCACAAACGGTGTCAACCTCGCTGGTTCAGGCTCGAAATGGAATTTGGCGTGGGCAGCGCATGCGGGTCTCGCCTACAAGATCAATCCGTCCACCACGCTCGAACTGGCCTACAGCTACGTGAGCCTGGGTGACGGCGTCACGGCAAACTCGCATAATTTCAATGCGCCGCTCAGCCCCTATGTCTGGCAGGTCAAGAACATCACGTCGAACGACCTGAAGCTCGGCGTACGCTGGGAGCTCAACACGCCGCCGGCCTACGCGCCGCCGCCGCCGCTCGTGACCAAGGGCTGATCGCAAGCCTCATCGCTTAACGTCTCTTAACGGCGCGGGATCATCCCGCGCCGTTTTGCTTTGCATTTTTTTCATGGCGAGCGGCGCCGAAAACCTCGGACGCAACCATTGATTAAGGTTAACGAGCCATGATCACGCTGAAGAGTTCGAGTCCGATGGAGCGTTGCAATGCGTAGGCTTTGGTTGGTGGCGGCGGTGTTCGGATCTGTGTCCGCCGCACACGCGGCCGACATGCCCGATCTGCCCGTCCTGCGCGGCGGCTTCACCGACGGTCTGTCCAACACGCACCACAATTGGGACGGCGCCTATGTCGGCGTCAGCGGCGGCTACACGGCCGACGCGACCGATTTCAGCCAAAGCGTGGTCGGCCTGACCAATTTCATCTTCCGCAACAGCGTGCTGCAGCAGCCGACGGCGAGTTGGTCGCTCATGAACAAGACCAACACGCAAGGCACGAACTTTGGCGCCTTCGTCGGCCGCAATTGGCAATGGTACGATGCCATTCTCGGCCTCGAGGGCACCTACAGCTACTTCAACAACCTCTACACGCAGACCAGCGGTTCCAATCAACTCGATATCATCAATCCTGCCGGTGACATTCACCCCGACAACGTGACCGATCATTGGAACGTAAAGTTGACCGGCACCGCCGCGGCACAGGTCAAGGACATGATTGCGCTCCGCGGCCGCGTGGGCTGGGATGGCGGCGATTTCATGCCATACGCGTTCGCTGGCGCTGCTGTCGGCCGCATGGACGTATCGCGTACCGTGACAAGCGACGTGACGTTGACCCAGGTGATGACGACGACGGTCGGTGGCGTCACGACGATCCTCGTGAATGGACCGAACCCCGTTCCCGCGCAGTCGCAGACGCAGACCCAGCATAGAACCAACGCCTTCGCGGTGGGCTTTGTTGCCGGTCTCGGCGTCGAGTATTGCATCTGGGACGGCCTGTTCGCGCGCGTCGAATACGAATACGTGAAATTCTCGCCGGTCATGAACACCTCTGTGACGCTGAACAATGCGCGCGTCGGGCTTGGCTACAAGTTCTGACACGGCTTCGCTGCGCCGCGGTTGACAGGCTCGCCGTAGCCTGATGCTCTGTCGCCCCTGATGAGGCGGCGGCAATGCAGATTTACGGCGACAGCAATTCCGGCAATTGTCTGAAGGTGAAATGGGTGTGCGATCATCTCGCATTGCCCTATCGCTGGATCGAGATCGACACGCGCAAGGGCGAGACGCGCACGCCGCAATTTTTGGCCATGAACGGCGCCGGCCAGGTGCCGACCGTCGCCTTCGACGACGGCCGCACCCTGGCGCAGTCCAACGCCATCATCCGCTATCTCGCCCGCGACAGCGCACTCATTCCGCGCGACGCTTTTGCCGCTGCCAAGATGGACGAATGGCTGTTCTGGGAGCAGTACAGCCACGAGCCCTACATCGCGGTGTGTCGTTTCCAGATGGTCTATCTCGGCAAGTCAGCCTCCGAGCTCGATCCTGACAAGGTCAAGCGCGGCTATGCGGCGCTGGACCGCATGGAGGCGCATCTTGCCGCCAGCCGCTTCTTTGCCGGCGATGCGGTCTCGCTCGCGGATGTCTCGCTGCTCGCCTATACGCGCGTTGCGCATGAAGGCGGCTTCGATCTCGGCCGCTATGCCGCCATCCGCCGCTGGGTCGGCGAGGCCGAGGCGTTTCTCGGCCTGCCGTCTGCGCGCTGAGCCTGGAGTGCTTTTCGATGAATGAAAGATCCGTTTCCATCCGCCCTGCGCGACGCGAGGACGTCGCGGCAATGATCGCGATGCTCGCCGATGACCAGCTCGGCCGTGCCCGCGAGCGGTTGGAGGACCCGCTGCCTGAGGTCTATTACGAAGCGTTCGAACGGGTCGAACGCAGTCCCAATCTTCAGCTCGTGGTCGCCGAGAGCGAGGGCAGGGTGGTCGGCTGCCTGCAACTTGCACTTCTGCCCGGCATCAGCTCGCAAGGCGGCATCCGCGGTTTGCTCGAAGATGTTCGCGTTGCCTCTGATTGCCGCGGCCGCGGCATCGGCGAAAAGCTGGTGCAATGGGCTGTTACCGAAGCCAAGGCGCGCGGCTGCAGTCTGGTCGAACTGCTCACGCATTCGAGCCGCGTCGATGCGCAGCGCTTCTACAAGCGGCTTGGATTTTCGGCGAGTCATGTCGGCATGACTGTGCGTTTTTGATGCAGCTCGCAATGGCCGTTGCGCCATCAGCGAAATCGGATCGCGCGTTCGTTCATCTTAACAGCTGATAAACTACCCTTGGTCGTTCGCGTGGATCGAGGAACGAACGGTGCTACGGAGCGTCAGTACCGGGCTCGGTCGGTTCGGGGATTTCAATGACAAGCTATTCCATGATCAAGGTCGGCAACGACTACGTTGTGCAGGCCAACGACAAATGCATCTTGAAGGTCAGCAGCCGCCGCCGCGCCGCGCAATTGATCAGCGAGGCCACGGACTTGCTGAACGCGCTCGCCGTGGTCGAATCCCCCGATATCGCGCCGGAATTGCCTGCACTCCGCCGTGAGCCACCGGAAGTTTCTTGACTGATCTTCCTGTTTCCCGTATCAGCCGCGGCGGGACACCTCCCCCCAACGGGAGGCTTACTATCTGGAAGGGTAGATCATGACTGTAGCGAAGCCCGCTTCGCGGCCGACCGTGCCGCATTTCTCCTCCGGCCCCTGCGCCAAGCGCCCCGGCTGGAACGCCCAAAATCTCAAAGACGCAGCGCTCGGCCGGTCGCATCGTGCGAAGGTCGGCAAGACCAAGCTCAAGCTCGCGATCGATCTGACGCGCGAAGTGCTTGAAGTGCCGGCAGATTATCGCATCGGCATCGTGCCGGCGTCCGATACCGGCGCGGTCGAGATGGCACTGTGGTCGCTGCTCGGGGCCCGGCCCGTCACCACGCTCGCCTGGGAATCCTTCGGCGAGGGCTGGGTCAGCGACATCGTCAAGGAATTGAAGCTCAAGGACGTCACCAAGCTCAACGCTGGATACGGTGAGATTCCGGATCTCTCCAAGGTCGATCCCAAGAGCGATGTCATTTTCACCTGGAACGGCACGACGTCAGGCGTGCGCGTGCCGAACGCCGACTGGATCAAGGCAGACCGTGAAGGTCTCACAATCTGCGACGCGACGTCTGCCGCCTTCGCGCAACCGCTCGATTTTGCAAAACTCGATGTCGTCACCTTCTCCTGGCAGAAGGCGCTCGGCGGCGAAGCCGCGCATGGCATGCTGATCCTCTCGCCCCGCGCGGTGGAGCGGCTCGAGACCTACAAGCCGGCCTGGCCGCTGCCGAAAATCTTCCGCATGACCAAGGGCGGCAAGCTCAACGAAGGCATCTTCGTCGGCGAAACCATCAACACGCCGTCGATGCTCTGCGTCGAGGATTATCTCGACGCGCTGAACTGGGCCAAGTCGATCGGCGGCCTCAAGGCGCTGATCGCGCGCGCCGACGCCAACACCAAGGTTCTGGCCGACTGGAAGGCGAAGACGCCGTGGATCGACTTCCTGGCCAAGGACGCTTCGATCCGCTCCAACACCTCGGTGTGCCTGAAGTTCACCGACCCTGCGATCACCTCGCTCTCGGACGACGCCCAGGCGGAGTTCTCCAAGAAGCTGGTTGCGCTGGTCGAGAAGGAAGGCGCCGGTTACGACTTCGCCTATTACCGCGATGCACCGGCCGGCCTGCGCATCTGGTGCGGCGCCACCGTCGAGGCGAGGGACGTCGAGCTGCTGACGCAGTGGATCGATTGGGCCTTTGCCGAGACCAAGGCTACGCTCGCCAAGGCGGCGTAAGCCAAACCAAATCCTCGTCATGGCCGGGCTTGACCCGGCCATCCATCCATCAAGAGAGATGGATCCGCGGGTCTCAAGCGCGAAGACGCGCTTTCCGCTTTTGCCCGCGGATGACGTTCCGTAACTGCAGCTCGCACCAACGGATCATTCCCATGACCAAGCCCAAAGTTCTCATTTCCGACGCGCTCTCGCCCGCTGCCGTGCAGATCTTCAAAGACCGCGGCGTCGAGGTCGACTTCCAGCCCAACCTTGGCAAGGACAAGGACAAGCTCGCCGAGATCATCGGCAATTACGACGGCCTCGCGATCCGCTCCGCGACCAAGGCGACCGCCAAGATCCTGGAGAAGGCGACCAGGCTCAAGGTGATCGGCCGCGCGGGCATCGGCGTCGACAATGTCGAGATCCCGGCCGCCACGGCCAAGGGCATCATCGTGATGAACACGCCGTTCGGCAATTCGATCACGACCGCCGAGCATGCGATCACGCTCATGCTGGCGCTGGCCCGCGAGATCCCGCAGGCCGACGCCTCGACCCAGGCCGGCAAGTGGGAGAAGAACCGCTTCATGGGCGTCGAGATCACCGGCAAGGTGCTCGGCGTGGTCGGTTGCGGCAACATCGGCTCGATCGTCGCCGACCGCGCCCTCGGCCTGCGCATGAAGGTGATCGCGTTCGATCCGTTCCTGTCGCCGGAGCGCGCCAAGGACATCGGCGTCGAGAAGGTCGAGCTCGATGACCTCCTGAAGCGCGCCGACTTCATCACGCTGCACACGCCGCTGACCGAGAAGACCAAGAACATCATCGACGCATCGGCGATCGCCAAGATGAAGAAGGGCGTGCGCCTGATCAACTGCGCCCGCGGCGGCCTCGTCGACGAGCAGGCCGTGGTCGATGCGCTCAATGCCAAGCATATCGCCGGCGCCGCCTTCGACGTGTTCGTCGAGGAGCCCGCGACCTCGAACGTGCTGTTCGGCCATCCCAACGTGATCTGCACGCCGCATCTCGGCGCCTCCACCACGGAAGCCCAGGAGAACGTCGCGCTGCAGGTCGCCGAGCAGATGTCGGACTACCTCCTCACCGGTGCGATCTCGAACGCGGTGAACTTCCCGTCGATCACCGCGGAAGAGGCGCCGAAGCTCAAGCCCTTCATTGCGCTGGCCGAGAAGCTCGGCTCGTTCGCCGGCCAGCTCACCGAATCAGGCATCCTCAAGGTCGAGATCACCTATGAGGGCCACGTCGCCGAGATGAAGATCAAGGCGATCACCTCGGCGGTGCTGTCGGGCCTGCTGCGCCCGATGCTGGGCGAGGTCAACGTGGTGTCCGCGCCTGTCGTCGCCAAGGAGCGCGGCATGGTGGTCGACGAGATCGTCCGCGCCGCCCAGAGCGACTACGAGAGCCTGATCACCGTGACGGTCGCGACCGAGCGCCAGGAGCGTTCGGTCTCCGGCACCGTCTATCATGACGGCAAGCCGCGCCTCGTCGACGTCAAGGGCATCCGCGTCGACGCCGAGTTCGGCAAGTCGATGATCTACGTCACCAACGAAGACAAGCCGGGCTTCATCGGCAGCTTCGCGAGCCTCCTGGGTGACGCCAAGATCAACATCGCGACCTTCCATCTCGGCCGCGTCGCGCCGGGCTCCGATGCCATCGCGCTGATCGAGGTCGACGGCGCGGTGCCGGCCGACGTGCTCGCCAAGGTGCAGGCGCTGCCGCAGGTCAAGCAGGTCAAGGCGCTGAGGTTCTGATCCTTCACCTCTCCCGAAGGGAGAGGTCGGATCGCATCGCAAGATGCGATCCGGGTGAGGGGTTAGGCTCTCACCGTCGTCATGGCCATGACGATCAGATGGAGGAGTGGCGCGCCCTACGGAATGACGGCCATCATATATTCCGACACGCGGAACAACGCCGCCCATCTCGTAAGGGGCGGCGTTTTTTGTTGATTGATCGACCCGCTTTTTCTCCCGCTCTCCGCAAACTTTGTGTACCAATGGCGGTCAGGACGCTCCGTATCAGTCGTTCGAAAGAAGGGAGAAAACAATGCGTGAAGCCGTCATCGTTTCCTATGCGCGCACGGGCCTCGCCAAATCCGGCCGCGGCGGGTTCAACATCACGCCGCCAATGTCGCTCGCGGCCCACGCCATCCATCACGCGGTCGATCGCGCCGGCGTCGAGAAGGATTATGTCGAGGACTGCTATCTCGGCAATTGCGCCCATGGCGCGCCGAACATCGGCCGCCAGGCCGCGCTGCTCGCCGGCTTGCCGAAGAGCACCGCCGGCGTCTCGGTGAACCGCTTCTGCTCTTCGGGGCTGCAGACCATCGCGATGGCCGCGAACTCGATCCGCTCCGACGGCGCCGATTGCATCGTCGCCGGCGGCGTCGAGAGCATCTCGATCCCCGGTGGCGGCACGCCGAAGGAGTCGATCGATCCGGAATTGCTCAAGACCGCGCCCGACATCTTCATGGCGATGATCGACACCGCCGACATCGTTGCCGAGCGCTACAAGGTCAGCCGCGAATACCAGGACGAATATTCGCTGGAATCGCAGCGCCGCATGGCCGCCGCGCAGCAGGCCGGCAAGTTCAAGGACGAGATCGTCCCGATGAAGACCAGGATGAAGGTGGTCGACAAGGCCACCAAGGCCGAGAGCATCGTCGACTACGTCGTCGACCGCGACGAGTGCAACCGGCCCGAGACCACGCTCGAAGGTCTTGCCAAGCTCGAGCCGGTGAAGGGTCCCGGCAAATACGTCACGGCCGGCAATGCCAGCCAGCTCTCCGACGGCGCCGCCGCCGTGGTGCTGATGGAAGCCAAGGACGCCGAGAAGCGCGGCCTCAAGCCGCTTGGCCGCTTCGTCGCCTGGGCCGCCGCGGGCTGCGAGCCTGACGAGATGGGCATCGGCCCGATCTTCGCCGTGCCGAAGCTGCTCAAGCGTCACGGCCTGAAGATCGACGACATCGATCTCTGGGAGCTCAACGAGGCCTTTGCCAGCCAGTGCCTCTATTCGCGCGACAAGCTCGGCATCGACCCCGAGAAGTACAACGTCAACGGCGGCTCGATTGCGATCGGCCATCCCTTCGGCATGACCGGCGCCCGTCTCACCGGCCATCTGCTGCAGGAAGGCGCCCGCCGCAAGGCCAAATGGGGCGTGGTCACCATGTGCATCGGCGGCGGCCAGGGCGGCGCCGGCCTGTTCGAGATCTACAGCTGACCTGACCCGCAGAGACGTGAAAGGCACGGCGCCGCCAGCGCCGTGCCTTTTCGTTGTGCAGCCAAGACGCATTCGGTGCACTCTTGCGTGCATTGTGTCACAAAGCACGTAATCCTACGTGCTCGCAAATTAACGGAACTTTTCACGCATTACGGCCTCATGAACCGCATCTGTCATCACTGGCCTTGCGATCACGATGCGGCTTTTCTCTCTGCGGCTTACTCACAAGATCACTGCGATCGGCGTCATCGGCCTCGTCGGCGTCGTCCTGATCGGCGGCATTCATCTCTACGGCGAGCGCGCGATGGGAATCTCGCGCGCCGCCGCCGAGAAAGCGCGCGCGGTGTTCGAGCTGAACAGCAGGATCGCGGTCGAGCTATTGGAGGCGCGCCGCGCCGAGAAGGATTTCCTGCTGCGCAGCGACCCCGCGCGGGCGCAGCGCCAGGTCGAGATCTCGCGGCAGGTCGCGCCGGACATCGAGACGCTGCGCGGCAAGATCGCAGCGCTCGGCAAGCCCGAGCTGGCGCAGAAGGTCGACGCGATGAACGCGTCGCTGAGGACCTATCAGGCGCACTTCGCCGCGGTGGTCGAGGAGCGGCAGCGCCTCGGGCTGGATGAGAATTCAGGCCTCGAAGGCCGCCTGCGCGGCTCCGTCCACGAGATCGAAGGCAAGGTCGATCAGCTCCACGATGCCTCGCTCAAGGTGATCATGCTGATGATGCGCCGGCACGAGAAGGATTTCATGCTGCGTCGCGACGCCAAATATGGCGGCGAGATGCAGAAGCGCGCATCCGAATTCCTCGCCGGCCTCGATGCGGGCGGGATTCCCGATGCCGCCAAGGCCGAGCTGCGGCACAAGCTTTCGGACTATCAGCGCGACTTCTCCGCCTGGATGGAGACCGCGCTCAAGCTCGCGGGCGAATTGAAGGCGACGTCGGAGGCGTTTGCGACCGTCGAGCCCGTCATCGAGCAGGTCTCGAAATCGGTCGACATCATCCGCATCGAAGCCGACAAGCAGAACGAGGCGGAGCGCGAGAGCATCCAGTTCTGGATCGCCATTGCGATCGCACTGATCGCAGCTTGCGTGCTCGGCCTCGGTGTCTTCATCGGCCGTTCGGTTGCAAAGCCGCTGTCGGCGATGCGCACCGCGATGATCGAGCTCGCCAACGGCAATTTCGCCATCGTGTTGCCCGGCCTCGGCCGTCCCGACGAGATCGGCGAGATCGCGCGGGCCGTCGAGACTTTCAAGATCAACGCCGAGCAGAAGGCGCGCGAGGAGGCGGAGGAGAAGAGCCGGCAGGACAAGCTCGCTGCCGAACGCCGCCGCGCCGACATGATCAGGATGGCGGATCATTTCGAAGCCGCTGTCGGCCGCATCGTCGAGGCGGTGTCGTCGGCCGCCACCGAGCTCGAGGTCTCCGCGACCTCGCTCACCACCACCGCGAGCCGGTCGACCGAGCTTGCGACGCTGGTCGAGGCGGCCTCGGAAGAGGCTGCGACCAACGTGCAGTCGGTAGCCGCGGCCACGGAGGAGCTCACCGCCTCCGTCCACGAGATCAGCCGTCAGGTGCAGGCCTCCGAGCGCATGGCGGGCGAGGCCGTCAGCCAGGCCGGCCAGACCAACGATCGCGTCAGCGAATTGTCCAAGGCGGCCGCGCGCATCGGCGATGTCGTCGAACTCATCAATGCGATCGCAGGCCAGACCAACCTGCTCGCGCTGAACGCCACCATCGAGGCCGCGCGCGCCGGTGAAGCGGGACGCGGCTTTGCCGTGGTGGCCTCGGAGGTGAAGGCGCTGGCCGAGCAGACGGCGAAAGCGACCGGCGACATCGGCCAGCAGATTTCGAGCATCCAGTCCGCGACCGAGGACTCGGTCGGTGCGATCAAGACCATCGGCGGCACCATCGAGCGCCTGTCCGAGATTTCGTCGACCATCGCGGCCGCGGTCGAGCAGCAGGGCGCCGCAACCGGCGAGATCTCGCGCAACGTCCAGAGCGCGGCGGCCGGCACCACGCAGGTCAGCGCCAATATCAGCAACGTCAGGCAGGGCGCGGTCGAAACCGGCTCGGCATCGGCGCAGGTGCTGTCCGCGGCGAAATCGCTGTCCGGCGACAGCAACCGCCTCAAATTCGAGGTCTGCAAGTTCCTCGATACGGTGCGCGCGGCGTAACGCGCATCTGCCCAGGCTTATTCGCAAGCGATCGGAAATCTTTCGCGCCCCACGCGTTAAGCCCGCGACGGGGCAGGTCGAGGAGAACGCTCATGCGGACAATAATGGCAGCATTCCTTCTGGCGGTCCCGCTCATGGCAGCGCCGGCGATCGCGCAGAACCAGAACGGGCAGAACGAGGCCGACAAGGGCATCAAGACGCAAAATTCCGGCGCCTCGGGCTATGTCGGAGACCAGGACAAGCCCGGCGCGGCGGCAAGGATGCCCGGTGACCGCACCAACAACACCAGTGATGCTGCCACATCGCCCAGCGCGCAGAATTCAGGCACCGGAATCGCGGGAGCTCCCGGCAACAAGAACGGTCCTCCCGCGCAGAAGGGAACGGTCGGCGCGGCCTCGCAGAACTCCACCGTGCAGCAGCAGGATTCGTCGAACATCAAGGGCCTGCCCGGCAACAAGAGCGGTGAGCCGGCGAAGCGGTAAGCCGTCGCTTAAGCCCGTGCCGTCACCGGCGCGAATGTCACCTCGATCAGCGTGCCTTGGCCCGCGCTCTTGATGTTGAACCGGGCGTGGTTGGCTTCAACCAGAGCCTTGGTCAGCGACAGGCTCAGCGCGGAATTGTCCGCGGCATCGCCGGGCGGCGGCGTGCGGAACGGCTCCATCGCCGCGGCGACTTCCTTGTCGCTGAGGCCGTGGCCGGTGTCGCGGATGCGAAGCGCCACCTCGCCGCGATCGTTGAGCGCGGTGGAGACGATCACCTGGCCGCCGGCGCTGGCGAGCCGGATCGAGTTCGAGATCAGGTTCATCGTCACCTGCCGCAGCGCGCGCGGATCCGCCGCCACCTGCGGCAGCGCATGGCCAAGCGAGGTGCGGATGATGATGCGCTCGCGATTGGCCTGCGGCTGCATCACGGTGACGCAGGCCTCGACGAGGTCGTTGAGGTTGAGGTCGGCAAAGCTGAGATCGAGCTTGCCGGTCTCGATCCGCGACAGCTCCAGGAGATCGTCGATGATGGTGATGACGCGCTCGCCGGAGGCGCGGATGTCCTTCATGTATTCGCCGTAGCGCTCATTGCCCAGCGAACCAAATCGTTCAGAGATCATCACCTCGGCAAAGCCGATGATGGCGTTGAGCGGGGTGCGGATCTCGTGGCTGATCCGCGCCAGCATGTCGGCTTTCGCGTTGGCCGCGCCGTCGACCAGGCGTCGCGCCTGCGTCAGCTCGCTCTCGCCCTTCTTGGCCTGCGACAGATCGCGGAACACGGCGAAGAAGTTCGGTCCATCAGGCCGGGTGCGGCCCATGATCATGGCGAGCGGCAGCACGCCGCCCTTCTTCTCGCGGCCCAGCACCTCGCGGCCGTGATCGAGCAGGCTCGCGATGTCCTGGCTCTTCAGGCTGTCGAGATAATCGAGCACGATCTGCTGGCTCTCGGGCGCGAACAGCGCCAGCAGATTCTGCTGCATCAGCGCCTCGCCGTCATAGCCGAACAGCGCCTCGGCGCTGCGGTTGCAGGCGTGGATGTTGCCGTCGGCATCGAACATCACGATGCCCTCGGCCGTGGTGTCGAGGATCGCGGCGAGATCTTCCGCATCGGCATCGCCGACGTCAGGCTCGGGCGCGAACAGGACGGGCTCGTCGACTTCGGTCTCGGCGGCCACTTGTGGCGCGGCCACCGGCGCCACGATGACGGGCGTGGCGACGGGAGTTGTCACGACAGGTTCAGGATTGGGCAGCGCGCAGATCAGCGCATGCGCGCTGGCGCCGTCCCAGTCGATGGTGTGCAGATGCGCTTCGGTCGTGGCGAGCTTCTGCGCGCCATGGGCGACCGTCGCGCTGATCGTCACCGGCGTGCCGGATTGCGAGGTGCTGCTGGCGGCGGAAACGCCCGGCTCGACATAGAGCGCATCGAGCCCCCCGGCATCTTCCAGCGCGCCGAGGCTGGCATAGCCGATGCGGTCGAGGAACGCGGCATTGGCGTAGAGCAGGCGATCGAGCCGGTAGATCAGGATCCCTGTGGGAATGAGATCCAGCAGCGCGCGGTCGCGCGCGCTGTGGCCGTAAGCGGGCGGTGCGGGCTCGCTCAGCCATTCGGCCGCGGCCGGCGGCGTCTCCAGCTCCGAGATCGGCGGCTCGGAGATCAAGGGCTCGGGTGGTGTCGCCGCGTCGGGCGCGATCGCGTCCGCCGGCGGCTCGGCGCTATCAGAGGCGATCTGCTCGCGCTCGCGTTCGAGCCGCTCGGACAATTGCCGCGCCAGCTCGTTGAACGCGCTGTTCTCGACCGGCGTCAGCGTCGGCGATCTCTGGTCACCCTGTGACCTCTGGTCACCTTGTGACCTCAGGTCACCTGGTGCGCGGAACGGCACGACATTCGGAGGCGTTTCCACTGGCGTTTCCGGTTCGGTTGGGTGTGAATTCGCTTCGGTGATCGGTGCGGGCGGTTCGGGCTCAGTTGCAGTTGGCGGCTCAGGCTCGGGCGGCGGCTCGCTCCGCGGAGGCTCTGCCTCCGGTTTGGCCTCCGCCTTGTGCTCCGGTTCAGGCCGAGGCTGAGAACCAGGCCGAGACTGAGGCTCGACCATATCGGCCGACAGGCCCTGCGCGGCGAACAGCTCAAAGCGCCGCAGCGCATCGAGCCGATTGAGCGCATCGAGATCGCGGCACACGCCAAAGCCCTTGAAGCCGGCAAAGTTGCGCGCGCGGTCGTAGACGGGAAGCCCGGCCAGCTCGACCGGCAGATGTTCGCCGCCGTCGGCCGGCCAGTTCACGGTGATGCCGGCCCAGGTGTCGTGGCTGGCGAGCGCCTGCGCGACGCGGCCGTCGGGGTCGAGCGCAAATTCCTCTGATAGCTCGCGCCAGGGCCGGCCGAAGCGGGAGGCGGTGAGCGCGCCGATCAGGCGGATGAATTCATCCGAGCCGAGCACGAAGCGGCCTTGCGCATCTATCTGCCACAGGAAGCGCAGCGGATGCTGGCGCGGTGTCTCCGCATGTCCTGACCGCGTCTCCGCGTGTCCTGTGGGCTCGACCATGTGGCTCGTGATCGGCGCGGCTTGCGGCGGCACGATGGCTTCAGGCGGGTTTTCAACCACTGTTTCCGGCGTGGCATCGACCGTCTGCGCAAGGGTTTCCGGAGCAGCCGCCTCGGCCTCCTTCGCGGCGTCCTGGATCGAGACGATCTCCGTCGCCTCATCCGCGGCCGTCACCTCCGTCTCATCCGGTTCGGCAAACGGATCGAACATCGCGATCCCGGCATCGAGCCCGTGCACTGGCAGCGCTGGCTCAGCCGCGGGAGGCGGCGCGCGCTCCGCCGCAGGCTCGGCTTGCGCCATGGCCGGCTCGATCAGCGCGATGAGCCCGACATCGGCGCCGACGCCGACCCGTTGCAGCACCATCTTGCCGATGCCGACAGGCAGCTCGGCGCGGCCCTTCGCCAGCGCCTCGTTGCGCGCCTGGTCGAGGCCGGCTTCGCCGAGATCGCGAAAGCCGAGCAGGGAGCGCGCCGCCTCGCTGGCGCCGGCGAACAGGCCGTCAGGTGCGAACGCCGCCATCGGCGTCCGCGCGCCGTCGACCAGACGATGCAGCCGCTCGACCAGCGGCATGCTGCGGCAAGCACCCTGCATCGCGCTGACCAGCACGCCGGATGAGCCATCGGAAAACTCGAGCCGCGCGCAGGCGCAGGTCATCAGCGTGCCGAGCCCGGCGCCGAAGCCGCGCAACCGCTCCAGCCTCACAGCTCCGCCGCCCGGCAGCCGGTGGGCGAGGCGGACGATCTGGCGGCGATGGCTGTCGGCGGGGCCGAAGGTTTTTTGCGCCAGCGCAGCCGCATTGGCCGCGCCGAAGAATTTGGCGCCGACCGCATTGGCCCACAGCACGCGGCAGCCGTCGAGCGACCACAGCCAGGCCGGCAGGGGGGAGGTGGCATGCACGGACAGCCGGGGATCGCCGACGCCCCGTAACTGGAAATCCGAATTCGTCATCCGACCGGCTTCAACTCTTCGCGCCACGCTTCACGTCAGGTCTGCCGGGAATGGCAGCCTTAAGAAAGGGTTACTATCGCCCGCCGGCGCGGGCAGGTCCACGCCCGGACCTTAACGGGGGCACCCTAAAGCCGCGATAACCTTAATGTGGCCGGACCCGCAAGGCGCCTCTCCGTTGCATCCGCAGGATTTGCGAGCGGCCGGCCTGTCAGCCGCACTGCGATGGACGCGACCGAGGCGCGGCATTAGCCCCCTCCCGTCATTCCGAGCTCGCGACTTCGTCGCGCCCCGGAATGACGGACATACCTCAACCCGTTGACGGGCGTACCTCAACCACCGGTTCCCCACCGCAGGAACCTCACCCTCTGGATTAAATTTTTCGCAGCGCACCCCCGGATCACATTGCGTTGCACAATGTTGACATGTTAGTGAGCAACAATGCTGACGCTGGACGAGAGGATCTCGATGTTCTGCGTTTCCAGTCTTTCGTACCCGCCATTCAAAGAAGAAACGGCCCCGGTTGGCCCGGCGGGCGCGCCAGAAGGCTCACTTCATTTTACTTTAGCGTGAGGGACCAACATGACAGGTGCGACTGATCCGTTTTCTGCCTCGATCATCCCGTTCGAGGTTCCCGAGCAGGTGCGTGCATTCGCCGAAAAGGGCGTTTCGCAGGCCCGCGAAAACTACGCCAAGTTCAAGGACGCGGCTGAGACCCACAACGGCACCATCGAGGCCGTGTTCGCCTCCGCCCAGAAGGGTGCGAACGAGTACACCGCCAAGCTGATGGAATTCGCCAAGGCCAACGCCACGGCCCATCTGGACTTCACCCAGGAGCTGCTCGGCACCAAGTCGCCGACCGACGTCTTCCAGCTCTGGTCCGGCCACGCCAAGACCCAGCTCGAGACCTTCCAGGCCCAGGCCAAGGAGCTGTTCGAGATCGCCCAGCGCACCGCCAGCGCGACCGCCGAGCCGATCAAGGCCTCCGCCTCGAAGTTCTACCCCGCAGCCTGATCAAAAAAACGGCGGATCGACCAAACAAGAAACCCGGGCCCCCAAAAGGCCCGGGTTTTTCTTCACCTTTCCCCTGATACTGCTGCCACGCACTCCGCCGTCATCCTGAGGCCCGCCATCGGCGGGCGTCTCGAAGGATGCGCCGCAGGGAAGCCGCTTCCATATGCGATTGCCCTGTCTCCTGCGGGGAGAGGTGAATCACCGACGGCCGGCCGGACTCTGAAGCATTTATCGCGCTATCGAGAGGCAAATAACGGCTCTTGCGGCCTTGCCAAAAACCCCCGTTGCACCTAGTTTCCGCCCCGTCCAGCCCCCCTTAGGCAGCAGGCCTTTTCAGGCAGCCCCGAGGCGCGGCTCGCAAGGATGCAGTTGTAGCTCAGTTGGTTAGAGCGCCTGTCTGTGGAACAGGAGGTCGGTGGTTCGAGCCCACCCAACTGTACCAGCGAAATCAAGGACTTATAGAGATCATCGAAGGCTTAGGGATTGTTGTAGCTACCAGATAGCTACCACGAGAGCCCTAGTGCATTGCGCTCTCTTGAGCGCGACCGAAACTCGCGCGTCTGGCACGTTGTCCAGATGCCGCTTAGGGCGGCCTGTAGGTTGCCGTCGGTGTGAAGGAATGAGAATGAACGGACTCGCACGGGCATCGTCCCGGATGGGGACGATCAGCAAATAAGCCCTATCGGAATTGAATGGAAGAGCCGGCGTCGCTCGTTGCTATCCTGAAATCGGCGTAGTGAACTGTCCGAAATCTGTGTACGTATTTCGGGCAGTTCATTTTACCCCTGTCCGAAAAAGGTATACATTTTTCGGACATGGCCTACGACTCACCTGATCTGAAAACCGCAATCCTGGAGCGGATCCGGGCCGATGCGCCACGCAAGGTTTGGACGCCGACCGACTTCGTCGACCTCGCCTCCCGGGACGCCGTCGACAAAACGTTGCAGCGGTTGACCAACGCCAAGAGCCTGAGAAGGATTGACCGAGGGCTCTATGATCAGCTCGGTTTCAACAGGCTGACCCAGAAGCCCAACCCCCCCGATCCGCGCTCCGTCATCGACGCCGTGGGTCGGCGCGACCAAGCCCGGATGCTCGTCGACGGCATGACCGCCGCCAACGACCTTGGCCTGACCGACGCCGTGCCAGCGAAAATCGTGGTCCACACCGACGCTCGCAAACAACCGATCAAGCTCGGCAACGTCACCATCACTTTCCGTCTAACCGCAGCCAGCAAGCTGTTTTGGGCCGGTCGGCCCGCCATGCGCGTCATCCAGGCACTTCACTGGTTGCGTGATCTCCTGGTCCGCGAAGGCGAGAGTGATCGGGTTAGACAGAAGCTAGCCAAGCTTTTCGACGATCCGGCGACCGGGCCGCCACTCAAGGCCGATATCAACGTCGGCAAGACCGCGCTTCCGACCTGGATGTGGGAGTTCCTCAAGCCGCTGATCGAAGGCGATACCAATGTTCAAGATCGGTATGTCGATGCCAACTATGCTGCCGATGATGATCATCGTCATCATCTCGCCGCCGGCGCCCGGCCTAGGGACGACCCGACCAAAAAGGTGCAATCAGCCAAGCGCAGGGTGAGGAAAACATGAATCGGGCTTTTGACGAGGTCCTTGCAGCCGGAACAGATGCCATGTTGAGCGCCTTCGATACGACCGCGCAGCGCCTCGGCACGGCATCCCAAAATATCGAAAAGGATTTCTGGGTCTGCTGGACACTCGACGCCCTGTTCCATGGCTTGAAGGAGGGAGGGCCCCGCCTACTCTTCAAGGGCGGAACGTCGTTGTCCAAAGGCTTCGGCCTGATCAACCGCTTTTCCGAAGATATCGACGTCACGGTTTTTCGAAACGACATCGGCGAGCCAGCGACCATTGAGGAGCTTAATGCTCTCAGCAACAACAAGCGCCGCGCGCGGCTGGACGCGATCAAGGCGGCCTGCCAGGCTTACATCAACGGCTCTTTACGCAACGAACTAACGAAGATCCTCGCCGATCGGCTCAAGGCCGCCGGTCTTGATGCAGCTTCCGCACGGGTAGAAGCCGACGACACAGACGCTGACAAGCAGACGCTTCTGATCTGGTATCCGACGGCGACCCCGAAATCAGATTATATTCGCGCCGCGATCAAGATCGAGTCGGGCGCCAAATCCGCCCTCGATCCGAACAGCGAAGTGCCGATCAAGCCCTATGTCGACGATGATCTACCGGCGCTCGATCTGACAGTTCAGGCCGTGCGGACCGTCGACCCCGAACGAACCTTCTGGGACAAGGTCGTCATCCTGCACGGCCTACGGCGCTGGTTTGACAAGCGCGGGGAACTGCGCGGTGGCGGCCAGCGCGTGTCGCGTCACTATTATGATCTGCATAAGCTGCTTCCGACGCGGGCCGGAGCCTCCGCGATCAAGGACCCGGCGCTCGGAGCCGACTGCGTTGCGCACGGACGGATGTTCTTCAACCGCCCCGATTTCGATCTCGCCAGCGCCGTGCCCGGCTCCTTTGCGCTTGCACCACATGACGAGATGATTGAGCAGCTGCGTGTCGACTACCGAGCCATGACCGGCATGATCTTCAGCGACCCGCCGAGGTTCGAGGCGGTCCTCGAGAGCGTCGCCACGCTCGAGGCGCGCCTGAACAACCGCCGGTGAAGGCATAGCGGAGCGATGAAACGATCAAACGACAATGCCGGCGCAAAGCCACAGACTGGAAGATGACGTTCGATGGTGAGGCCATCTCGCTTCGCCCGTCGATCGGCAATTGGACGCTGAAGTGCCGGTCTCACTATGTGATCGACCATGGCAAGGTGATCGAAGCGGGCCCCTGGAGTGATGAGCAGGTCGAGGCCGAACGGCGCCGCGATCGCGCCGCCAAAGGGCGCTTTCATGGGCAGCCGCCAAGCGTCGGCCGACCCTTCAGCCCAGTCCGCCCAAGGTAACGCCAACCATCTGGCGCCGCGTCTGGCAGTGGATCTCGGGCCGATCCTAACGACAGGCCCGGCGGCAACCTGCCGTGGGGCCACTATCTTCGCGCAATCTGGCGGGGGCCGACGACGATCCCGCGTACGGGTCGGCGCAACGAGTGTGGGCACTCAACGCCGGGCGTCTCGGGCGGCCGGGTTCTTTGATAACGTTTCTTCCCGGTAATGGGGACCCGACAGTGGTAATGAGGAAGACCGTTATCGTCCAGGGTGGGCTGGCGTTCGCCCCCCGCCGCGCGGCCGCCGCACGCGACGGCGAGAATGGTCTGCAGATCATGACCGCAACGCAATTGGCGGCGCGACTGGCGGGCGGCTTCCTGCACCAGGTTACGGGTGAGGAACTGGAATTTGTTGTCGCCTGCGCTCTCGATGCGGGAGGTTTCGAGGATATCGAGACCGTTCGGCATCTTCCCGGGATGACTCGCGCCGTCGCGCGAACGTTGAGAGCAGCATGGAACGCGGACACCCGTCTCGCTGACGCTCCCAGCAGTAACGCGCGAGTCCGCGATCTCGCTCTGCTCGAGCACCGCGTGCGCGACTTTCTTCCCGACGGCGCGCGCCTGCCGACGGATCTCCGTGACGAGGCGCGCGCCCGAATGCAATGGGCTCCTGCAGTGTTGGGCCCGGTTTCCATTATGGGGGTTCACTACATCGAGCCGGTCTGGCGTCCGATGATCCATGATCTCTGCGTTTGGCGCCGGTTGTCTGGACCGCGCCGCCCGGCGCCGACACGGCCTGGTTTCGAGGTGAGGTCAGAACGGCGTCCGCCGTGGCGGCACCGCCGGTGCAGGTCACCTGCACCGATCCGCGGCACGAGGTGCTCGAGGCTTTCCGCTGGGCGCGCGCCTTGATCGCCTCAGGACAAGCCAGGCCCAGCGGCATCGCGATCTGCGGCGCCACCACCGATGAATGGGACGAGTACATCGTGGCGCTGGCGGATGAAACCGAACTGCCGGTGAGTTTTCCGCACGGTAGGCCGTGTCTTGGCACCCCTGATGGACAGCGTTGCGCAGCGCTCGCGGATGTGCTGCTTCACGGTTTAAGCCAGGCCCGCGTGCGGCGTCTGTTTGCCTTGGCAGCAGGCCAGGGAACGGCGCTCGATGCCTTGCCTCGCGACTGGCTGCGCGTGCCGCGCAACGCTTCGCTGACCTCGCCCGCAGAATGGGCGCGAGGCCTCGACCAGCTAACCTTTCAAGATACCGATCCGCGTCCGATTGTGATGCCTCTGTTGACCTTGCTGGAGCGAGGAACGGTTGCGGCCGAAGAAGCGGCGAATGCGTTCCTCCGCGGCCGTGCGCGCCGCCTCTGGGAGCGGGCGACTCGAAGCGCGCCAGCGGCCGCTCTCGAGCTTTCGCTGCGTAAAATCCGCGTCGAAGATGAACAAGATGCTATTTCATTCGCCGCAGTCGGATGTTTCGATCCCCACTCGCACAGCCGCACTTTTATGGCTCGGCAGATCGATTTCGACCGGGTGTCGCGCATGGCAGATATCCAGGATGCCAGCCCTCTTCATGTCAGCGGCTGCCACCTTGCTCGCGGCGTTTCCCGAGGCCATTTCATTGCTCGCCCGACTGAGCAGTTCAATGGAAGCGCACCAAGAGGAGCTTTGAAGCTCAATCATACAACTGGAGCCTGGCCCGCTCGATAGACAAGCTGCAGGGCCGATACCAAGAGGACGGCACCCCGAACTCAGCGATCCAAACATCCAGCCGCCAGTCCTGCGGGCTTCCGAAGAGCACAACCATCAGAGCCCGGGACAACCGACTCTGGCTTGAGCGAAGGACGCGTCGCAGTGAGCGTTTGTCGGTGCCGCTAAGATGGCCAGACAGGGCGTCGGGGCGGGTGTGCCAATCACCGACGTAGACTTGCAAACGTTCGGATCGTTCATATTCAATTGCGATCTGAGCCGCTTCCCATTCATGATCGTGCTCGTATGAATAGCGCCTGTGGACGGCTGCGGGGCCCGGTCCCTTCCATGTTGTGATCACAACGTCGTTGTCGCCCCCCCAGTACCCGATCAATACCCCGCCGGTCTCTCTAGGGTACGAGCGGTCCGCCTCACCGCGCAATGTGTCCAGCGATCGTGACGAGATCCACGCGGTTACGCATTGCATGTGCAGTTAGCATGTCGGTTCAAGGTCTTGACGCCCCAGGACGGTAATTTCACGCCGGCTTGCTCACCGAATGCCAGCGTGTGAACGGTCGTCGAGCTCTTGATGCTGCCTGTGGCTAAGAAGGCCGAAGCGACTCGCATCGCATGTAACGAGATTTCCCGCAGGTCGTAAGACAGCCCTGTAAACGTTCGCTCCGAGCAGCCTGGCGGCTGCACAAGACCGCTCTCATCACCGATGCCTGGTGGCTTGGCAATTGAGCCGTCATCCCACGCACGCAGAAGACAAGCCGGACAACCTCCTTCCGAACCGTAAAGCACCACGACACCACCTGTGACCGAAGGAGATGCATGCATCGCCATCAGGGGAAGGCCGCGCTGCGCAGTGAAATCGTGAAGAAGCGCCATATTCCAATACGCAGCCGTAGCATCGATAAGCAGGTCAGCCCCTTCGACTGCGTCGCCCAGGGCACGTTCATCCCTGAATGGATATTTTTGTGACTGGCTGCCCAGTTGATGCTTGATGATGTGGACATTGCAGTAAGGAAACTCGCTCCTGATGAAGGCGTCCAAAGCCTCCACCTTTGACCGCCCCCAAGCACTCGCCCCTAATGGCCAGCGCACGGAATTCCCAGGTTCGACGATATCGGCATCCAGCAGTCGGAGCTCCTTGATCCCGTTGCGAGCCAGGTCGATGGCTACGGGAGCGCCGATCGCACCGGTGCCGATGACACAAACCTTCTTGTTGCGCAGCGCAGAGGCCTGCGGTGCTCTTGAACCCAAATCGGAAAGTCCGGCCCGCAAGGTCCTGACGGCGCCACCCGTGATGGGTTTGCGACCTTGAAAGCCCTTTTTGGTGCCGAGAGACAGAGCGAATAGCCAGCCGTCGCCCCGTCGTTTCCACTCGAGTTCAGAGGGATACAGGAAAGCATTGAAGCGAAAGTGGTGCGTGGATAGAGGCGACAAACGAAAAACCGGAGAAGACGAAGCGACAGCGCTGCCCATGAGGCTTCGCAAAGTGTCTTCATTGTCAGGAAACGGCGCCGTATCAAGACGCTCCCAAGGAATAACCAGCTCACGCACTTTGTCCCCTCGGAGGAACGGGGGTAGTCGTCAACACCGATCAGTGCGATGACTTGCCTTCGGAGATCGCAACGACGGCGCCACCTGCGCCGCTGGGCCTCATCGAGCCGATGGTTGAATACCTGATCAAGGCGACCGGGATCGACTTCCGCATTGGCGGCAACTGCGCCTTCTACGTGCCGACAGAAGACTATCTGCAGGTACCCCGCCGCAAGCGTATTTCGAGCCCATCAACTGGCATCGGACGGCTCCTTAAGTGCGGCAACGACCGTCAAAGCCACTGGAACTTGTGTCACTTATCGCAATTATTTTGCCAATCTGTACGCCGATATGCTCCGCGGGCTCGAGAGAGCCTCACCTTCCCTTCTTCAGCAGTTGATCCAGGCTATCAAGGCCCTCTTGTTCAAGCACCGTGCCTAGCTTGGTGTCACTCCGATAACCCTTCGCCGTATTCGTCACGCAGAGTCCGAACAAGAGTATCAGCGCGTTTCTTGCGGATCTCTCCGTCCTTGTCCCGCATACGGTTGTCGAGTCCACGCGGATAGTGCTTTTTGGCCATTCTCAATTCCTTTCGAGTCACAGAGTGATCGTAGACTTTACCGCGCTGGATGACAGCGTTCGATCAGTCATGGAAAGGGCAGGACAAGGCGTCGCGCCCAGATGGCTATTCTTGCGCGATGCGTCGGCGATCTGCAGTTTTCAGGAGGTTTGGTCAAGTGGCCAGCCCTACTTTGCATTCAGGCGGGAAGCGGCCTAAAGCTTCAGGCGCGCCGCCCGTCATTTAGCGGTCTGTCGCAGCGATGTCCAATCCTCGCAAGCGGATCTGTCTCATCGGTCGCTCCGGGTTGATTTGCTGCAGCGCATCTATGCCCGAAGGAGCGAAGTCGTTGACGACCGTTCTTATGACTGCTGGTAGACAGCGATCAATCGCTGGGCGCATGTTGTTGTAAAGATCAGGCAAACGGCCATCTGACGTCAAGTGAGCTCTGGCTAAATGCGTTCTCTTAACTATGCTGAGCCAGCAAATCCGATTTTATCTCAGATTGCAACAATAAAATCCCTCACTCCCTGCTTGTGGTATGCTGGGAAGAGCTTTAGTTTGGCCCGTACTCCATTCCGACCGAAGTGGCGAGCATTCGGCATGAATTCGCCGTGCCGATCAAGCGTGGCCTCGGATGCTGCCGGTGCCGGTTCGACGGTAGCGCGGGGGCATGAGGCGCCGGCGGACTTGACTCTCAGCTGTCTTGTAGCGGCAAGTTGCAGCTTGCTGCTGTTGCACTTGCTGGCGGCCTGCTTGTCACATAACATGTGACCAGACAGGGGGATTTTAAACTATGAAATTTGAAGCCGCGCTTCAGGCGCAGCAGGATGTTTTTGACCGCGCGTTCGGCTATACGAAGATCGAGGACAAGGCGGGCGTGTTCTTTGCGAACCCGCAAGCTATCGAAGCTGCCGAGCGTGGCGAGACCATTGCGGGTCCTGCGATGCTTTTCTCGATTGGTATTGGTCCGTCATCGCAGCCCGCGCGTCATGGAGCGAACCGCGAATTCGAGCTCGTCGTGTATTGTCAGGACAAGAAACAGTTGAGCGGGCCTATTACCGATAAAATCAGGCGAATGGCCGCAGGTGAAGTTCGTATCGTCTATATCGGCAGAATTCGAAAGACCTCGTGGCAGTATTCGATGACGCGGCCATTGCGGATGGGGTGTTCTGTTGGGCACAGGGTCGTGACGGCCGGTACGCTTGGTGCTCGTGTCACGCTCGACAATGGGCAGTCCGGCATTCTCTCGTGCAATCACGTTCTGGCGAACGTCAATCAGGCGGCTCCCGGAGATGCCATCGTACAGCCGGGCAAAAGTGACGGTGGCAAGGATCCAACACACCGCGTCGCGACGCTTCATTCGTTTGAACGAATCAACTTCGCGGCCAACTCGCGAAACTTTGTTGACGCTGCGGTCGCCTCGTTGCTGCCCGGCATGAACGTCGATGCTTCAGTTTATGAGGGCAACTCGGCAATCGGGCTATGTAAAGCGCAACCAGAGGAACTATTCGGCGACGAATCAGTTATGAAGGTTGGGCGGACGACGGGATTGACCCGTGGTCGAGTGGTTGCAGTCAATGTGAACCATCTATACGTCCCAATGATGCCGCAGCGAAGCCAGCAGCTTGCCAGATTCGATGGCCAGATCGCTATCGAGGGGGCTGAGGGCGCTTTCTCAAGGGGAGGCGACTCGGGTGCGCTGGTCATGAACGAAGCCTTAAATCCTGTCGGGCTATGCTTCGCGAGTTCGCAGGTCGGCGGGTCCCATGGACTTGGCTTCAGTTTTGCAAATCCAATAGGTCCGGTGTTGTCCGCATTGAACTGCTCGATTGCGGTAGCGTGAGGGAAATCATGATGTCTCGCAGGCACACGCTGAAAGAAATGGCCGGCATCCAGTCAGAGTTCGAACGGAAATTTGCGAGCTTACCTGGGATTGTTGGAATAGGACTTGGGAAGACCAAGTCAGGCGCCTACGAGCTAAAAGTCTTTGTCCTAGACGCCCGAACCTCTGAACGATTGCCTCAACAATTTCAGAATACTCACGTTTCCGTCGAAGTTACTGGGAAAATCTCGGCTCATTAGATCCCGGACCGCGGCTGTCATTGGTCCACGAGGGCGCGTGACTTCGTCGCTGTGGCGCCTTCTCACCTGCTTTGCTGCCCACTTAATAGTCGTCCACTCGCCTGACTAAGAGGCAGCGGGACAAACCGAGGGGCCTCCACGCCTCCTCAATCTTCAGGTCTTCGCCGAGTGAGCGAAGGTTGCGCGTGTCAACGAGGTACTTCGAACCACGATCGTGCAGAGTTTTTCATTCCTGTGTGCTTGCAGCCTCTGCAGCTAGCGTGCATCGTACTACCGGGGGAATTGATATGGCTGTTCAGAACGATTTCTTTACATGGCAAAGTCTTGCAACGTTTGCCGGCACGACGACCGCGACGACCGCTGTCACAAACGGCATCTGCAGGGTGTTTCCGTCGATCCGGCACACGGCCCCCTTGGGGCTAGTCCTGGCGCTCTTATTCTGTATCCTGCTCGCCGTCATTGATCCGACCACCGGCGGTATCGTGTTCGATCGCCCGTTCGCCACCTACTTCATCGCAGTTGTGAATGGCTTCTTCGTCTTTGCATCGGCTGCGGGTCTTTCTGCCGGGGGGGCGGCTGTTACGAGAGGCGCGGCGCGTCGGCAGGTCACCGCCCGGGGCGGAACCATTGCAACAGCCGATGCCCTTCCCGAGCCGGAAAAGACCTTCTTCCGCCACTGGCTGTAGCATCGTGGAGCGTTCATGGCCGGTCTCGCCAACAACGCTCGCCGATTCTCCCAAAATACCTTTGCGGTGCTGGTCGGCGTTACCGATTACCAGGCGAGTGGCCTACCCGATCTGCCCGCCTGCGCGAGCGAGGCAAGAAAGCTGTCTGAGGCGCTCATTGCGCCGCAGACATGGGCAATTCCATCGTCCCAGGTGCATCTGGTCTCCGACGCCGATGCGTCGCGCGATGTCATTGTCGCAGCACTCGCATCGATGGCTGCTCAGGCTGGCGCGGATGATCTCTTGATCTTCTACTTTGCCGGCCACGGTCAGTCGGATGAGGAAAGCTTCATCCTCAGGACGGGCTCGCGAGAACAGGATGGTCGACGCGGAATAACCCGCGAGGATATTGTCAGGACTCTCGCTGACACAAAAGCGCGCGGCGTCCTCGTTGTTCTCGACTGCTGCGGTGGTGCTGGGTTTGCCGAAACCGCGCCGGACTTCTTCTTTGGGTTGGCTGGGCACGATTTTCGGCTCTTGATAAGTGCATCCAGGGCGGGCGAGTCCTCCTGGGAGCTCGCTGACAAGGGCTCGCTATTTACGCGCCGTCTGCTACGGCTGCTTCGGGGCGAAGATCGGCTCGATACGTCGGGAATGATCTTCTTTAACGATCTCTTTGAGTACCTTTACGCGGGCGTCGTGGCCGACGCTGCGCGCGAACTTCCAGCAGGCACCAGGCAAACGCCAGTATTTGCCGGGAGCCATGCTGGCGATCCCTTGCTCTTCCTGAATCGTGAACTCACGCTGGCCCAGGTACGGGTCAAGACGACGCGTCTCACCCCGGATGTCGTGAGGCGACGGCTGCTGACTACGGCAGCCAGTATCATCTCCGTTGTGGCGCTTGTCCTGATTGGATACTGGGCTTTCCTCGACTCACATCAGTATCTCGAGGTTCGTGGGGACAATATTACGCTGGTGCATGGATATCCCGGCCTATCCGGATTTGGTCTGCCAAAAGACGAATGGACTTACATGGAGGGACCGGACGGCCTTCTTTCTTCAGCCGCGCTCAAGGTCGGCCAGCCCTTGGTTTTTGACCGCGAAAAATCATCCGAGACGGCGCTGATTGAGGTGCTTAATCCGGCTCCGCGCGCTCGCATTGAGATCTGGCAAAATAATCTCGCCGCGGCACGGTCTGATCTGATGATAGCTGGCAATGATCCACACCTTCTAACGGATGGCGATCTAACGCTGCTGCCTTACGTCGTAAGTGCCGACCAGAAATCTCAACTGGAGACATGGGTCCGCCGCCTGAATCCAGAAGGCTCAATTGCACCGGTTCTTGCGCTGAAATCTGTTGATCCGGGGCTGGCGATCACGGCGTATATGGCATCGCCCGCGAGCGCCAATCGCGGTGCTCAGCTAAACCTTATTGCGAAATGGGACGGGAAATGCACCCCTGAAGTTCAAACCTGGCTGGACGGCATCCTTGCCGATTCTCTGGCGGTTCTGTCATTTCCCCAGGCGCTCCAAGCCATCGTCAAGACGAAAGGTTGCCGCTTGTCCAGTGAGAGGGCACTCCTCGCGCCGTTACGCTACGCCCGGGATGCTATCTTTACCCTGCGGCTGACGGATCCTGATGCCGCGGCCGAACTTCAGCAGACGCTTGGCGGTATGCTGACAAACGAGGGATCGGGCATACGCCAGCGGCCGCAATTGATCGCTCGCCTCGCCACGTACTGGCGACATATAGGGAAGGCCGCTTGCGGCAAGTGGCTGCTCGATCCTCAATGGAATCTCGCGGCCGAGTCCTTGCTTGATGCCGCGGTCGCGACGGCTCGTGATTGTAAAGGTGCTTCTCTCGAAGGACGTGTGTCGCCCGATGCGCTATCAATTGTCCTGCACGATGGGCCGCAAGAGCGTGTCATCGTCAGGGAGAAGCTAAATTCAGAGTTGGGTGCAAACGCGTTGAACGTTATGGCTCCAATCCTCGAAAGTGGCAGCGTCGAACGTGAAAACGTGCTGCGGGCGGTGCTCAAGGCGACTGTCAATGCGGATGTCCGCATCTATGCAGTGCGGCGACTCCGCTATCTTGGAGTGTCGGGCGCGGATGCGCTCGAATATCGATTGCCAGAAAGACCCGATCTGGACCGCGAACTGGTGCGATGGTTGGCGAGCAGCGATCCCCAGCGCGCTAGCGCCGAATTCACCAGACTGGTTCTTGCTGGAAATATCAACAGCGCTTTTCTCGCCGCACTTGCCTCGATCGTTATCGCTCCGACTGACAAGAAAGCGCTGGTCAACTTTGCCGCCACCCAAACTGGAATTGCCCGGACGATTATCAATTCCCTGATCGGCAGTTTTGATGACGCAGTCGGACTTCTGAATGCTAGCGATCCGCCCGTCCGCAATCTTGCTGCTGACTACGTCGTCGTGCGACCAGATGCGGCCGAGGTTGTGACAGAGGCGCGCAAACGCTCACGTCACGCCGACGTGACGCTCGTTCGCTCTGAAATCAAGCTCAGGCAAATCAATGTCCTAAAAAAGGAGCTGGCATCCATGCCAGATTTCGCACTGGCCTGGCGCGCCGGGTGGATGGAGCACTCGGAGCTTGATAGTGATGGTATCTGGCTTGGCTTCGAGCAGGCTTTGGATCAAGAGCGTATAAAGATGGTCGCAGCGCCATAAATTCAATGAAGCCGCTCAATATGAGGAGGCTTCCGAAGGCACTTCGCTGGATCGCTGGCAAGCGACCGGCTACGGGGTGATGAGATGCGTGCTCGGGGGACCGCCCGCGGCAGGAATCAATCCTGTCCGAAACCCAGCGCCTCTTGGCAAGCGTACCCTACGCTACCGCTGTAACGACTGTCAACGCGTCGCGCGATCGTGTCTCTGACGGATATCCGCCAACAACAAATACTCTCAGTACGGCTCAAGCGATATCGACGCTCCTGCAATCGCGAGCTTCAATGCCCATGCAAGGCGTTGTGTTACCCAATCGCTGTCATGCAGTCGGCTGTCATCGGTCGAATCGACCATATTGTCGAACGAAGCGCCCTCGATCTCGCGGAGGGCCTTCATGAAGGCAAAGCGGCGAAACACGTTGACGCCCCCATCACGGGCCAACTCACCATTGCGATCGCCTTATTCTTTTTGGCCGGCGTCAGGAGGGCCGGGACATATTGAAGGTCCATGAGAATGACGTCGGCCTCGGTCTCGTTGCGCAGCCGACCGAGCCCGTCCTGGATGGCTTTTGTCGTTTCAAAAAAGGTCGGCGGACGCGGCACCTGGCCTGGATCCTGCCAGACCGCATTCGTTCCGATCTGCCAAATCACCAAATCTGGATGATGACTGATGACGTCTGAATCGAAACGTAGCAATTCCACCGGCGCTTCTTGTCCGCTGACACCTTCATTAACGAGACCGATGGCAGCGGTTGGATACTGTGCGCGCAGGAGCGGCAAAACTGGTCTGGATAGGGCACGATATTGCCTTCGCCGGCGGTCGTTGATGAGCCGATGGCGACGACCTTTGCTTTACCCTGCCCGCAGCGCCTGCGAAAAATGGGTTAAGTCGTGGGCGAATGGCGGCGGGACGACGGGTATTGAGGAGAGAGGGTTTCCCATGGACGATTGCTCCTGACGTGTTCGCGAGCCCAACCAAAAATGCCGCGCCGACGATTGGACTGAACCTTCAATGCGCGGCGGGCGCGGGTGCGAAAAGTGGCTTGGCTGCAATACCGACACCAAGGATCATGTGACCCAAATATTGACCGGGGTAGAGTAGTCCTGCCAGCTTCCTTCCGACGTAAAGATCAAGCGCGCGCATGCCTTAGTCCCGACAGGCGCCCGCAGAACCGGCCGAAACAGGACTCTCCAGACCGCCGGGCGCGACTGCTGCACCGTCAAAGAACACACCGATCTGCTTAGGAATGCCGAACCTGGTATCGGCAATGCGTTTCTGATTAATGGTCTTTATGATATCCCACTCATTGTGGGCGCCGAGGCTGAATGCGACCGAAGCGCGGAGCCCGTAATAGTCGCGAAATGCACGGCGGTCGATCTTCTTGAGATCGGCGTCGGTCTTGGCCGTTGCGTCGTAGTAAGCCTCGAGCTTTTCCAGATCGGCCTTGCCGGTGAGGCTGAAATGCCGCGCAAACTCCGATGGGCCGACGAAATAAACAAAATCGAAATCACCAAGACCATCCAGCCCTTCAAGCACGTTGGTCCACATGAGCATGTAGTCGGCGCCACTGGCGGGCGCCGGCAGCGAGAACTCCTTCGCGCCCGTATTGAGCAGCCACGCGGCGTGGACGCCGAGGCGCTCTTCGACGCGCTCCTTGACCTCTGCTGCGACCTTGATGTTCTCACCGAAAACGCTGCCCGCCACCGATGAGATCGGGATGCTGAGATAACCGACAGCCTTTCCGGCGGCGCGCTGCGCCGCGATCGTGGCCCGGATGTCGGTAATGTTCTGCTGGATGGCGCCGCGTAGATCTGTGTTGATGCAATAGCAGAAGCCGGCGCGGGTGCATTCCGTCGCCTTGTCGGCCTGCGCACCACCGATGCTGCCCAGGAGAAGCGCGGCAGTCACGCCAAACACTCTGATCATGGTCGCTCTCAGGGGCAGGAGTCGGCGTTATGCAATGTCTCTTTCAGCAACCGCACCAGTCGTATTGCAGCGACAGCAAGTTGCCGGTCTACGACAGGAAGGGCCTTGTCATAGTACGCTTGGCTAATCACGCCATTGGCCGGGATATCATAGGCCAGGGCCACATACCTGTGGCTTTCAACGGCCCAGTCGATCGGCGTGCCGCCGTCAAGAGAGCTCACATCGCGCCCATTGAGCCAGCCGGTCTGAAGGCGCGTGACATAAGCCCCCCAATTATAGACGGTGTGCATGATGAGGCCCGTATCCCACAGCGCATGGAGCTTCATGTTGGGTTGATCAAAGAAAGTGACGATCACCTTGTTGCCGCCTTGGTCGTCGGTCCCGTCAGCGGCAAAGCGCGTTTCGGCGTGCAGGGGCTGATGCACGTCGCCTATAAAATGGATCAGGAACTTCAGGGCATCGCCGCGCTCGGCGAGCGACTTCGAGCAGTCGGTGACGTCGGCACGGAAGCGTGCGATGGCATGGATGACGCAATCGCCCTTTTCAGGCTTGCAATCCCGCATCGGATCGTAGGCCGTTTGATCGAATGGAATATCGACAAAATGCCAGCCCCCGCTTTCGGGATGACTGGCGCGATAGTCATCGGCCCAACTGGCAACCGAGGCCATGGAGACGCCGCCGAGCAGCGTTTTGACCTTTCGCAGGGTGTCCTGATCGAGACGCCGTTCGGCAAGCTCGGCGATGATCGAATGCCCCTCCTGACCCCATGCGCGGGCCTTCGCGATGGGGAGGGCAATAATTGTGATAAGCGTGACAAGCAGGATCAAAAAAGGCTGGCGGCGCTTCGCGGCCGGACGCATCCGATTAGACATTGTCAATTTTCAGCTCTGAATAACACCGGTGGGCAGCAATCGTTGCCGATCCGCAGACGCCTGTGAATGCCACACGGGCTAGAGAGTCGGGGGTTAAGCGGATACGTAAAACGCTATCATGCACCAAATTGAGGTTCACGCAATACGTGCAGCGCGGAGCGGGCTACATCCAACCCATCGCCCGCAGCTGCGGAAAATAAGTGCTGACCGCTTGCCGTCCGTCAATTTCCAGTTGTAGACTGCTTGCGGAGACTTTCTAGGGGAAGAACAGGCTTTTAAGAGCAATCACTTGTTGCGGATCGTTGCCGCCGTCCGGCTGTGATCATCCTGAAGAAAAAACGTCACAGAATCAAATTCATATTGTCTTCACCGCGAGCGATCCGCTCGCTCGACCTGCCTTTCATCGCCGCCGCATTTTTCCAGGGAGCGAACCTTCCATGGCCAAGACATCACGCCCCCCGAAGGGGGTAATGCCCATGCAGACCCGCCGTCCAGCCGGCACCAAAAGCATTTTTCCTCCGCGACGCGACTACACGTCGCTCTCCATCAAGGATCTGCTCGACGCGCGCGAGGCTTATCATGTCTATCTCTCGCAGTTGGACAACGTCATTGCCACCGCGATCGGGCGATACTGCATCCATCAGGACGATTGGTATGCCCATAATCCACCCGACCGGCCACGGCCGAAAGATGTGCACCGCATCACGGCGCCGCGCACCCTGGCGAATTCCGTCATCCGTCCCTGGTCATGGCCGGCAGTCCTCGTCTTCGTGCGCCAGTGGGAGCAGCCCCACAAACTTGCTAGCGATCTTGTCCCCAGCACACTCTACCTGCCGGACGGACGCGTCGTTCCCACTTGCGTGATCGCAGCACCACCCGACGAGGAGCTGCCGGCGCCAAGCGAGGGACCTTTCCATGCCAGCCATCTGCTCGGGGGCGGCTATGCTTGCCTACGCGAGCATCAGGGAGAGCAATCGCTCGGCACCTTCGCCTGCCTCACGCGCAAGGGCGGTTCGTACTACGCGCTGACCAACCGCCATGTCGCCGGCGGCGACGGGGAAAGCGTCAAGGCCTATATCCGCGGCGCCTATGAGCCCGTCGGCATCACATCAAACATCGCCGTCGATCGCCAGCCCATGGCATCCATGTTCCCGCTCTGGGGCCAGCAAAGCGCGCTTCTGACGCTCGATGCGGGCTTGGTCAAAATCGACAACATCAATGACTGGACCTCGCAGGCCTTCGGTATCGGCGAGATAGGCGAAATTTATGATGCGACCGAGCACTCGATCACGCTCGATATGATCGGCTGCCCCGTGCGTGCATTCGGCGGTGTCAGCGGCGTCATCGAGGGCGAGGTGAGGGCGCTCTTCTTCCGTTACGAGGTGGTTGGGGGGCAGGAGCATGTGACGGACATGCTGATCGGTCCGCGCCGCGACGATGATAAGGCCCAGAAGAAAGACCCCAGGATCGAGCATCCGCTGACCCGGCCGGGGGACTCCGGCACGCTCTGGTTCTACGATCCGCCGGCGAAACCTCGCCCTGCGGACGGAAACGAAGATCTCGGCACTACCCCGGACGTCCCGGAGGAGGGCGCTCACGCCCGGCGTTTGCGGCCGCTCGCCATGCAATGGGGTGGCCAGCGGGTTCGCACGCCCGACGGCAAAAAAAGCGCCTACGCGCTAGGATCGTTTCTCTCCAGCATTTGCCGTTCGCTCGACACGGAAGTCGTACGCAACTGGAGCCTCGGCCACGACGAATATTGGGGCAAGGTCGGCCATTTCTCGATCGGCTGGAAGGCATGCGACAAGGTCTCTGGCGATCTCAAGGAGCTCATGCAGCTCAACCAGGCGCGCATCGGCTTCCCGGACGACACCATCGCGCAGGGTAAGGCCTTCAAGGTCGGCCGCGAAGGTTTTGTGCCGCTGGCCGACGTGCCCGACTATGCCTGGGTCCATAGCTGGCGCACCTACGAATCCATCCAGCATTTCGCCGACATTGATATCGAGGACATCAACGGCGGCCCCTCGATGCTCGAGCGCTGTGCCAAGAACTCGGATGACATTGCCGCCAGCGTCTGGAAGGCCTACTTCGAAGGCTTTGCCAATGCAGGCGTCGGTCCAGAAGTCGGCGTATTGCCGTTCCGTGTCTGGCAAATCTGGGACGCCATGGTCGCCTACCTCAAGGCGAAAGATGTCCTGCGTTTCGTCGCGGCCGCCGGCGTCATGGCTCACTATGTGGGCGACGCGTCGCAGCCGCTGCATTGCTCTTATTTGCATCACGGCGTGCCGCCGATGCGTGAGGTCAATGGCCGCGAATATCCCGTGCCGCGCGATGATCCAGAGTTCCAGGCGTTCAAGGAAACGGCGCCAGCCAAGATCCACGGGATCTATGAAGAGAATATGCTCGAGGTGGATACGGCGACGGCGCTAGCCGGGATCGATAACGCGCTTAAAGGCCGGCGCCCCCTTAACGTCGGCAAGACAGGCCATGATGCGGCGACGGCGGTCATCAAATTGATGTCCGACGCGCAAGACCGTCTCGAGCCGATGGACATCATCAATGCCGACGACCCGAGTCAAGGCCCGACGAAACGCGCCGCCGCGCTCTGGAACAACAAGAAAATCCGCGAGGCGACGATCGTGTCCCTGGCGGACAGCGTTCAAGTCCTTGCCGCGCTCTGGACCTCGGCCTGGGTGCAGGGCGGCAGCGCCGGTATCGCCAAGAACAAAATCCGTGAATACACCGAGGAGGAGCTGCAGCCGGTTTACCGCAACGACCGCACGTTCGTGCCCAGCCTTAGCCTCGATCAAATGGCCAAGAGCGGCAAGTTCGAGCCGCCGCCCTAGACATCGTCAAGTCGAGACGTCGCCCGCGATCCAAGGATTCTCGCTATGACAGTGATACCGCACCAGCTCTACACGTCCGACGATCTGCTTGGCGGCTTCAATCCATGGGACACCATGGGCTATACGCTCTCGCAGGATTTTGCGATCTACCGAGAGTTCGTCGCCAATGGAGGGCCGCTACCAGCCTCGCTCGCGGTCCGCGCCGCACAGGCCGAGCATGACGCCGCAATCGCCGATGCACTGCGCATTTTCCTGAAGACCGTCCAGCGTCCGCTCGTTGGCATCATGGGAGGCCACAGTCTTCCGCGGAACCATGCCGCTTACAAGGCGATTGCGTACCTCGCCCGCGATCTTGCACGCGAGCAATTCCTGCTGGTCACCGGCGGGGGCCCCGGCGTGATGGAGGCCACACATCTCGGCGTGGCCTTCTCGTCTTCCAAGGACACCGGACCGCTGGACGAGGCGATCGGCGTTGTCAGTGCGGTCCCGACCGCGCCGTCGCTCGACGAGCTCTTTGAGAATGACTGGACGATCAAGAAAGACAAACTGGACGCTATCGCCCAGGCGCGCGAATGGCTCAAGGTTGCGCTCGAGGCACGGGCAAAGGCCCCAGCTATTCTTCCCGTCAGCCTTGCGATACCGACCTGGCTCTACGGCGCCGACCCCACGATGCCCTTTGCCACGCACTACGCGAAGTATTTCCAGAACAGCCTGCGCGAAGAGGCTCTGATCAACAATTCCCGCGCGGGCATCATCTATGGCCGCGGCGGCGGCACCATGCGCGAGATCTTTCAGGACGTTGAACGCAACTACTACGTCAAAAAGCTCGACGAGCTCACGCCAATGATTTTCTTCGATGGTGATGATTTCTGGCGCACTGACGCCGAGATGGGCCCGACCGGAGCCAACAAGCCCGGCATTCTGGTTGAACCCATGATCCGGCACATTCTTACCTACGGCCTGACCTCACCTGCAAAGCCCAAGGATGCTGTCGATGCCTCCCTGATCCAGAAGCTGCTTTTTACGACCGATCATGCCGCCATCATCGCCGCCTTGCGGGAGCACGCTGAAAAAGCCCAGAACAATCTCAGCTACGCGCTCGCTGCCGAGCCATTGAAAATAAGCACGTTGCATATGAACCGAGGTTGATGCGCGGAGCAGGGGCCTCGCGCCATTCTTGAACTTCGAACGAGGGAAGTGCCGATGCAATCGGGCCGGATACTCATCATGCGCCATGCTGAGAAAACAGGAGATCCGGAGGATCCACACCTGTCTCAAGCCGGCCAACAGCGGGCTCACCGGCTTGTCACTTATATTCCGCAAGAATTTGACAAGCCGTCCTATCTGTTCGCCACCGCCGAATCCAAACACAGCCGCAGGCCCATTGAAACACTCGAGCCGCTGTCGGCAGACATCAAGGTCGCGCTGGATACGTCCTTTGCCGATCAGGATTATGGAGCGCTGGCCCATCATCTGCTGAAGAACAACCGCTATGAACAGGTGCTCACCGTCGTCTGCTGGCATCACGGCAACATTCCGAATATGGCCTATGGGCTGGGGCTCCCCGATGGCAGCTATCCTGAGGCGTGGGACCGTAAAGTCTTCAATCTGATCCTCGACATAACGTTCGCAAACGGGGCTCCGTCAGTAAAACAGGTGATCGAGCCCTTCTGACCGCGCTCGGTACGGGCTAGCGCCGTCGAGCACTCGGCGCGCCACTGCGCTACGCGCAAACGTCGCATGATATTCCAATCTTGCGCCGCCGTTCCTGGCAACCCCAATGACAATGCTCGTCCGCGCCGAGAAATGAACTCTGAAGGCCGCCATTCAGAAAGTTCAGGGCGGTAACATCGCCGCCGGCCGGGGGCGAGCTAAGTAGCACCTGACGAAAGAGTTTCGACGCAAGCAAGATCGCGGCGCCCAGCGACACGAACCCGACCGAGAATTCACCAACCGATCGCGTGGTCAGGTCGCGCAGCGCGGCTTCGCCGAGTGTTCCGCATTTCGGACTGGCCAGATAGGCCTCGACAACTGCCGGGTCGATACCCTGTTCACGAAGAAACGCGGATCGCTGCTCTTCGCTGAGCTGTCGTAGTTTCTTTTCCAGGGCCCGCAGCTTTTCGCCGTCCTGCTCCGGAGGGTTGAAGCATGAGAGGCAGGCGGCCCCCGGGCGATCCGGATAGAAATCAGACCGCGCGCCGAGCCGCAACGTGCTGCCGCCAAAGAGCGACGATGGTGCGAGCCCCTGAATGTCTTGCCGCGAGACCCCGCGATCGACGCACGACACCGCAAGATCGAAGGACAGGTTGCTCGCCTGCTGCGCAAGGTCGGATCGAAGGCCTGTTCGGGCGGCGGTGAGATAGCGGCTGATCGTGCCGTCGAACCCGTAAGCGCCGACGCCATGTTTGATAAGCGATGCCTCGATTGCGTCGACCTTCGGGTCCCCTACATCCTTATGACCGGCAAGCAGGCACCGGTTCAAACTTGTCGCGTCATACGTATCGTCATCAATGACCGCTGCATAAGCGTCAGCAAGCTCGGCATAGGCGAGGATGTAGGCAAGGCCGTTGCCGACGGCTCCGGCGCCCACGATGTGAAACGGCTTCAGCTGTCCGCCGCTTACATCAGGCCCGTCCCCCAATTCGTCCCAGCGGTCGGACTGCGCGCCAGTCCATAAGGAATAGCCGTTCGCCGTAAGAAAACGGCCCCGTACGAGCCCCCGGCCGCGTTTAAAGACCTCGCCGGCGGCTAGGGCTGCTGCAAGGAACGGTCCGAGCGGGTTCGACTTGCTGGGGACAATGCCTCTCGGTGCACGCTCGGGGGCGCCAACCCAAGCCTTCCACCCATTGCCTGCGGCGAAGAGCGTGATGCCCTTGCCGACGCTCACTTCATCCCCGATCGCGATGGTGATGTCGGCATCGATCGTGGGTGCCTGCGAGGCATATACCTTGACACGGCCGTCAACGGCCCATGCGGCTATCCGAACAAGCGACTGGTCCAGAGGGCCATCCGCAATGTCGCCATTCGGTAACCTGATGATGGTCGGAACCGTCGGAAGCAAAAGCTCGATTTCGCTGACGAGGTCCACCTGACGCGCCAGCAGATTGACAAGGCAGGACGCGAGCAGTTGTCCCGCCCGCGATGAAGCCCATGCGGCATTCATCGTGATCCTGACGCGCTGCGCGAGATGCAGGGGCTTATCCGACAGCCCTTCGGCTTCGCGCAGATGCCGGTCCGATATGCCTGCGGCTACAGCCATCGCAGATCCTCCATTGTGGCGGATCCATCGGTCACAACGACCCTCCGGCGGGCTTCGGTATCGCCGAGCAGATGCCAATAATCGATCTGCCATTCATGGACGCCGATACCCTCGGGAAAAACCCCGCGCGACGCGCCATAAGAGGGAAACACCAGCGAGAGCGAACGCCGGCTGCTCATCATGCGATCATCGTAGTTCGAATGTTCGACCCGCATGCCGGGATGGCTGTGGACCTGGGCAAGTGGCTTGCAGCCCTGAGGCAAGCGATGCACGATCTCTGCCAGCGCTTCGGGCGCAATATGAAAGTTTCCCCAGCTCATCGTCTGACGGGGAGCCGCCACGTGGCGCACAATTCCGTTCCCGGCTGCATCGCGAGCGCCATACCAGAAGAGGCCACTCTCGCGATCTCCGGCACGTTGCAGCAGTGATAGCGTTGCCTCCAGCGCCTGAGCCGGAACCTTCAGGACCTGATCAACAGGCGCGTAGGGCCGTTTCGGCGGCGGGCGACGGAGGTTGTCTTCGGCATCCATTGTCATGATCTCCCGCCATAGGCCGAACCAAAGGCCTTCCGGATCGCCATAATGGTCTTGTAGAAGGTATCGGTCGGGCGCCAGACATGATCGTCCGCGACCTCATGCAAAACCTCGTAGAATTCGAGTACGGCCGAGCAGCACACAAGCTGCATGCGGCCACCACCCGGCTTCTCATAGGCTGTGTGCGTGTGGCACTCGTTGCTCGTCAAACGCGGGACGAACCGCTGGTCGTCCGGATACTGGTAGGCGAGGGTGCCCGGGTTGACGAACAGGGCGCTCGGCGGCCAGCGCCGATAAGCCTGAAATCCAAGCCGAAGCACGTAGTCGTCACGCGTCGTGCCGCTCTCACCCCACATCGGCACCAACAGCGTCAGCTTGTCCACGCGCGACCAGCCGAGCTGCTCGAGGCTTTCGGCCCCGAGCAGGGAAAGGACGCGTGGAATATCCTCGTCGAGCGCGGCAGCACCGGCGAGGACATCGATGGTGGGCGGGGTTGCCGCGGGCATCAGGCGCCGCCGGTCTCGGACGCAATGCCGAAGTGGTAATTCTCGATGATTCCCGTGTCCTTCGCTTCCTTCAGCGAAAGGGACAAATGGCTCATCAAGGATTTGGGGTGCTCGCCGCCGGTCTGGAACACGTCCTTCGGCTGATGCGGGATCTCGAGCTTGCGGTAAGCCTTGTCCCAGACCGCCTGGAGGGTCGCTTCAATATGTGCCTTGAACGACGTCTTCTCCACCTCGTTCACATGAACGACGTGAACCTCAACCACATGGTGTTCAAAGGCTTTCAGCTCGTCCAGCGCTTCCTGGATCTCACGCTCGGCCTCGGCCTCTTCGAGACGAGGCTTGGCCAAGCGCGTTTCCGCATGTTCCAGCTTCTCGATAATCTGTTCGAGTGATTTGGAGCCGTCTTTACCGTGCATTCCGTCGGACATTGCGAATCCTCGTCGTTTGGTGGCACATTGATCAACAGACCGCCGTTGCAGAGATAAGGCGCATCGGTCATGATACGATCTGTCTCACTAATGAAACAGTAACGCCTTGTTCGCCCCGCCGTCAAGGCGGGCTTGGTTCTGCGCAAGGGAGCTTGGATGTCACTGACGATCGAGGAGTTTGGGAGGCTTGTCGCCGCCAAGCGGGGAGGCCGCGGCATTCGCGCGGCCGCCGCGGAAGCCGCCGTCAGCCCCGCCACCTTGTCCCGGGTCGAAAACGGCCACATGCCCGATCTCAAGACCTTCGCGGCCCTGTGCAAATGGATTGAACGCGATCCGCGCGAGTTCCTCGGTATGGAGACGAATGAGGTCCACGACGTCGCCGGGCAACGCAGGGCTGTCGTGCATTTCAAGAAAAAGAAAACCGTTCAAATGGAGACCGCGAAGGCGCTAGGTGAATTGATCCTGGCAGCCCAGCGCGCGCTACGCGCCCGCGAGGATCTGGTCGGGCGGTAAACTCCTGTGCGGCGCGGCTTCAAAGCACAGGCGGAAAGGTCAGCGGCTGCGGCCCGGCAACTGCTCGGCCTGTCGGTGAACGTGCCGTTCGATCCTTGGGCTTATGCCAAGCATCTAGGCATTATCATCCTCGATTTCGAAGTTTTGGGCCTCCCCGCCAATGCGGTGCGGCAACTGACGGTTACCGATCAGGATGGCTGGTCCGCCATGACGATCCAGGAGGATGGCGTGTTCGGCGTCGTCGTCAATCCGGCCCATGCCGATACCCGGCGGCGCTACGATCTCATGCATGAACTGGCGCATATCGAGCTCAAGCACGTGCCCGCGCGCGTTGAAGTTTCGCCATCGGGTCTCATGCTCCTGAGCGACTTCTCGGACGAGCAGGAGCAGGAAGCCGATTGGTATGCAGGCTCGTTCCTGCTTCCACGCGATGGCATCTTTCGCTTGCGCTCACGTGGCAAGAGCGCCGCCGAGATCGGCATCCAATATGGCGTAAGCAAAGCGCTTTGCGAATACCGCTTGCGCATGACCGGCGTAGACATCCAAATGCGGCGGGTGTCTGACCGTTGATCCCGGCGCTGTTTAAGCATTGATGGCACCGAGCAGCCGGTTTTGCGGCGTAAATTGAGGCGCGGGCAGGTTTTGGAGTTCTTCAGGCGTTTGCCGCCTGCGCTTGTGGCTCTGGAGGCCTGCGGGGCATCGCACTATTGGGGGCGGGAGCTGCAATCGCTCGGGCATGAAGTGGCGATGATCCCACTGCAATATGTCAAACCCTATGTGCAGCGCGGGAAATCCGACGCTGCGGACGCGGAAGCGATTTGCGAGGCGGCAAGCCGGCCGAAACTGCGCAAGAACTTTGTACCTATCAAAAGTCCTGAGCAACAGGGCGACAAATGTTGGCGCGTGTGCGCAACCAGTTCATCGGCAGGCGGACCCAACTCGCCAACTCAATCCGCGGCTACGCCGCGGAATTCGGCTTTACCGCGCCCAAGGGGCTTTCGCGGCTTCAACAATTGCTGATCGACATTCAGGCCGACGCAACAATCCCCGAATTGACGAAGGAGCTGGTGGATGCTCCGGCAGCAGAACTGGCGCGCGCCGACGAACAGATCGCCAGGCTCGACAAGAAGCTCATGCAACTCCACCGGAGTAACGAGATGAGCCGACGGCTGGCGGCAATCCCGGGCGTCGGTGCGACGCTGCTTTCGACCAAGGTCGTGGACGCACGCGGGTTCAAGTCGGCAAGAAACTTCGCCGCCTGGCTCGGCCTGACACCAAAGAATCACTCGAGGGCCGGAAAGAACAGGCTCGGCGTGATTACACGCGCCGGCGACGGCATGTTGCGAACCGTTTTGGTGGCCGGCGCGACGGCTGTGATCGCAGATATGCGCCGACGGGAAACTCGCTCCTGGCCCTGGCTGAACGACATCATCGCACGCAAGCCGCCGAAGCTGGTGGCCATAGCGTTGGCAAACAAGCTGGCGCGGATTGCCTGGAAACTGATGGTCAGCGGCGAGCGGTATCGGCCCGCAAGCAACGTCGCGCAGATGTCGACATAGACTTGAACGAAAAGCAGAGCTTGGCGCCAGACCGGCAGGTCTGACGCTGGGGGCGGAACTTGCAGGACAGGAAGAGGTGGTAAGTTCGGCGCAAGCCGGTCAGTGGAATGCTCCGCTCGGTTTACCGGCAGAAAATGCCGCTCTGTTTGGATCTCACTGTCCGCGAAGCCCATCTTGGCCGGTGATCGCAAGACCCAAAAACAGGCCGGACATATGAGCGCAGGCGAGCCGAGCATGCTGCCAGAGCCAATCCTTGCAAGTCGGCCCTTGCCGCGGTGGAAGCTCGAGCGTCAAGTGCAGTGAAGGAGGATATCATGCAGGTCGTTCGGATAGGTCTAGATCTGGCGAAGTATGTCTTCGAAGTT